>NZ_JAMYLA010000002.1:0-271617 GCF_040317725.1 Mesorhizobium sp. M1396
TCACCACCATAAAACACATGGCTCTCAATCTCATACGACGAGCGCCTGGAAAGGATTCCTTGCGATTGAAACGAAAAGTGGCGGCGTGGGACGACGAATTCCTCGTAAGCGTCATCTCACGATAATTAACTCACCCGATTCCCCTGCCACTCTCAGCCCAGTGAATTGACGAGCACGAGCGGCGACGCGGCGGGCCTGTCGATGCGATAGTGCAGCGTGACACCCATGATGCGAGCGAAATTCATGCCGGGACTCTCACCGGCGCAATTCGCGGGGCATGCCCTTCGGCCGCAGATGTCGTTTCTGAGCCGCAATGCGGAACGGCGCGTTGAGTGCGCCGTAGCCCTTGTAGCCGCCACGGCGTTCCACCACCTCGACGATGAAGCCTTCGCCGAAGGTCGGTGCATAGAGCTGAAAGAATTCGCCGTTGTCGTCGCGGTCGTAGAGGATGTTTTCGGCGCGCAGCCGGTCGGCAAGATCCGGTTCGAGCCCGAACCGCGCTTCGACATCGTCGTAGTAGTTCGGTGAAATGGCGAGGGGCGCAAAGCCGTTTCGTCTCAGCGCCGCCGCGGTGGCGAAGATATCGCCGGTCAGAAACGCCAAATGCTGCACGGCCGAGCCGAAATTCTCGGCAATGAAACGCCCGGCAAGCGTCTGCCGGTTCTCGGCCCCGTTCAATGTCAGCCTTAGCTGGCCATCATCGCTCTCGATCGCTTGGCTTCTCACAATGCCGGACGGATCGATGACATCCACCATCGGCGTCTTCCTGGTACGGAATATCGATGTGTAGAAGAGCAGCCAGGTGAGCATTTCGCCATACTCCATCGTCTGTCCGACATGGTCGATCCGCGTCAGACCAGCGGGCTCGCAGGGGCTGGCGTCGTCGACGGGCAGGAATTCCACGTCCCAGACGTTGGAGAGTTCCGACGTGCCGTCAATGAAGTAGACGACGCCGCCGCCGACCCCGCGTATCGCCGGAATCTGCAGTTCGCCCGGTCCGACGGCCTGCTCGAACGGCTCGGCGCCGAGCGCCTGCGCGCGTTTGACTGTCGCCTTCGCATCTTCGACCTTGAGGCCGATGGCGTAGACAGATGTCCCGTGGACCAGGAATGAGGAGTGGGCCAGACCCTCGCGCTCGGTGTTGACGACAATGTTGATCTCGCCCTGCCGATAGAGGCTGACCTCCTTCGATACATGCCGTCCCGCCAATTTGAAGCCCAGCGCGTGCAGCAGCGTTGACAGCGCGGCACTTCCGGAATCGTCGGCCGCGAATTCGACGAACGCCACGCCCGTGACGCCGACCCGGTCCGGCATCTCTGGCATCTCGAGCTGGAGCCCGGGTTCGTCGCGCCGCACCTGATCCATCAGCGCAAGCAGCGACCGGCGGCCGTCCACGGCGATCGATTTCGGCGACCCGCCACGGAACTGGTCGTTGAAAATCTCCAGCGACAGGTATCCGTCATAGCCCGTCGCGGCGACCGCGCCGACGAAAGCCTTGACCGGCAGGTCGCCTTCGCCCGGCATGTTGCGGAAGTGCCGGCTCCAGTAGAGCAGGTCCATCTCGATCAGCGGCGCATCGGCCAGTTGCACGATGAAGATCTTGTCCTTCGGGATCGAGCGGATCGAGCCGACGTCAATCTTCCGAGCCAGAGTGTGAAACGAGTCGAGAATAAGCCCGACATTGGGATGGTCGGCGCGGCGAACGATCTCCCAGGCGTCGCGATGGTCGTTGATGTGCTTTCCCCAGGCAAGCGCCTCGTAGCCGACGCGCAAGCCACGCCTTGCGGCGCGCTCGCCGAGTTCGCGGAAATCCGCCGCCGCGCGGTCGATGCCGCCGAGCGCCACAGGCGAGACGCTGGAACAGATCAGCATCAGATCGGTACCAAGCTCTTGCATGACGTCGAATTTGCGCTCGGCGCGGTCGAATGCTCGACTGCGCTGCGGCTCCGGCAGGCCCTCGAAATCGCGGAAGGGCTGGAACAGCGTGATGGCGAGCCCGGCATCGCGCGCCATGTTGCCGACGTCGGCGGGCGAGCCGTCGAAACCCAGGAAATCGTTTTCGAAGATCTCGACGCCATCGAAGCCGGCGGCGGCGATCGCGGCGAGTTTCTCGGGGAAGTCGCCGCCTATCGAGACCGTGGCGATCGAGGTCTTCATCTCTTTGCGGACCCGCGCTGCAACGCCCTCGACCCAAAAGGATCGAGGGAAAAAACGACAGACTCGACGTGGTCTTGTTGCGGCATCATAGGAGCGCGATCACCCGGGTAGGACCGCCGGTGGCGCCCTTCACCTTGGGGATGCCGAGGAAGAGACGCGTTCCGGATTCCGGAATCGCGTCGAGATTCGCCAGGCATTCCACGCCCCAGCGACCGCTTCCCAGCCATTCGTAGTGAACTGGAAACGCTCCACCCGAATTCAGCCCGGTGTCGAGCGACAGCGTGTCAACACCGATGCCCTTCACCTTGCGCTCGTTGATCAGCATCTGCGCCGTTTCGATGTGGAAGCCTGGTGTGTGATTCTTCTTCTGGTCGTCATTGCCGGTGAATTTCGGATCACCGACCAGTTTGTGCCAGCCAGAATTCATGACGACGCAGCATCCCTCCGGCAGCGGACCGTTTTTCGATTCCCACGCCTTGACGTCATCCGGCGTCAGCGACGTGTCGACATTGTCGCCGGCGCGGGCGGCTATGTTGATGACGGCGACCGGAACGATGAGATCCGAGATCGGGATCAGGTCGGCCGTCAAGCCGTCGGCGGAGAAATGGATCGGCGCGTCCATATGCGTGCCGCTGTGCTCGACGATCGTCCAGCGATTGAGGTTCACCTTGTCCTTGGCGAAGGTGACGAGTTGCTCGACGGTGAACCATTTGTCACCGCTGAAGGTCGGAAATCCTTCGTAGAGGGCATGTGAAAGATCGACCGTGTCCGTGAAACCTGATTGCGCGGCGCGTGCCGGCTGAACCGTCGGGAGCGTTGCCGCGGCGGCGGCTCCGAGGCCGAGGGTGAATCCAGCCTTGAGCAGGCCGCGTCGCGTCGCGTTTTCGCAGATCGAATGAAGGCACCCTGGAGGACACATGTGGCTTTTCCTTCCCCTGTTTCGTTTGAGATCGCGAGTACCGACGGCGTTCCGGCAAACGCTGGGTCTGCCGGCGCGCCGCTCACGCCGCCGTCATCTCCACCAGTGACTGCACGGCGACGCGATATCCCTTGGGTCCAAGCCCGGCCAAGACGGCGGTCGCGACCTTCGACACCAGCGAATGGTGGTAGATCTCCTCGCGCCTGTGAATGTTTGAGATGTGAAGCTCGATGATCGGCCCGGAAAACATCTTCAGCGCATCGAGGATCGGGATCGATCTGAAACTCAGCCCGGCCGGGTTGATGACGATGCCGACGCCCTCGTCGATCGCTTCATGGATCCAGTCGACAAGCTGGTGCTCCGCATTCGACTGGTGGAAGCGGATCGGTCGCTGTCCAGCCGCCTCCCGGCACATCGTCTCGATCTCGGCAAGCGTGGTCGTGCCGTAGATTTCCGGCTCGCGCTTTCCCAAACGGTTCAAATTGGGGCCATTGAGGATGAAGATAGGTTTCATGGCGTTCACCCCTGATATCCGAACAGTCGCGGCAGCCACAGCACCAGCCCCGGGAAGAATGTGATCAGCACCAGCGCGCCGATCATCGCCCACAGGAACGGCAGCACGTCGCGCACCAGGTCGCGCAACGGCACTTCGGCGATGCGTGTCATGATAAAGAGCAACAGCCCGTACGGCGGCGTTATCAGGCCGATCATGATGTTGACGACAACCATGATACCGAAATGCACCACGTCGAGGCCGAGGACCCGCGCGGTCGGGATCAGTACCGGCACGACGACCAGCAGGATGGTGGTGCCTTCGAGCAGGCAGCCGAGGATCAACAGTATGACGTTGACGAGGATCAGGAAGCCGGTCGGCGACAAGTCCCATGCTTTCAGGACGGCAGCCACGGTCTGCGGAATATTCTCGACGGTCACGACATAGTTGAAGATGAGGGCACCGGCGATCAACATGCCGATCGAGGCGGTCGTGCGCGCGCTGGCGAGCACCGAGCGGTAGAAATCCCCGAACGAGACGCTGCGGTAGAGCACGACCGAGATCAGCAGTGCGTAGGCGGCGGCAACGGCGGCCGCTTCGGTCGGCGTGGTGACGCCGCTGTAGATGCCGCCGAGCAGCACGACAGGCATCATCAACGACGGCAACGCCTCCCAGGTGATGCGCGGCAGGTCGCGTACGGGCGTCGGCTTCTCGACGGGGAAATTCAGCCGGCGCGCATCGAAAAAGACGATGCCCATCTGCGCCAGGGCCATGAGCAGGCCGGGAATGACGCCGCCGAGGAACAGGTAGCCGATCGAGGCGTCGGAAACGAGCGCATAGATGACCATGGGGATCGACGGCGGAATGATCGGGCCGATCACGGCGGTGACGGCGGTCAGCGCCGCGGCATAGCTCGCCGGATACTTGCCGTCCTTGGTCATCAGCTGCTGCATCATCTTGCCGGAGCCGGCGGCGTCCGCGATGGCCGAGCCGGACATGCCAGCGAAGATTATCGACTGCACGATGTTGACGTAGGCGAGCCCGCCACGGAATCGCCCGACGATGGCGTTGCAGAAGACCATGAGACGATCCGTCATCGAGCCTATGTTCATCAGCTCCGCCGCAAGAATGAAAAGCGGCACGGCGAGCAGGATGTAGTTGGTGTACATGCCGTTCAGGATCTGCTCGGCGGCGGTGCCCATGTCGAGGCCGGCAAGCAGCAGATAGAAGATGGAACTGGCGATCATGGCGTGACCGATCGGCAGGCCGAGGAACGACAGCGCGATGATGGCGATGATCGTGAGGGAAAAGGGACTGGTAAGGCTCATACGCCCGAGCCCGCCTTGGTCGGGTCGAACTCCTTCGGCGCCTTGCCGAACATCGCCTGCCAGGAGAGCCATAGGTAGCGGACAATCACTGCGATGACGAAAATGACATAGATCGAATAAAGCCAGTCGAAGCGGATCTTCATATAGGCGGTGCTCTCGACCTTCATGAAGGTGACGTAGTCCCAGACCGCCGGGAACGAGATGCCATAGAGAACGATCAGCGCCGTGGCGGAGATCAGGAACATGACGCGCCGCGCGCCGGGGCCGACGGCGGAATAGATCAGGTCGAAGCGGATTTCCTCTTCCTCGCGCACGACAAAGGCGGCGCCGAACAGAACCAGCCATATCCAGAGGATAACGCTCAGTTCATTGGTCCAGCCGATGGGCAGGTTGAGCAGATAACGGAAGACGATTTGCAGAATGAAGGCGGCAAACATCAGCCCCAGCATCGCGGCCAGAACGTTCTCTGCGCGGCGATAGAGCCAGCGGCCGGATTGTCTAAGCTGCCTTTTCAATGGACTTATCCCGTTCTTGCCGGCCTCGCGCCGTTGTCATCGCGAGGTCCGGCTGACGCGCCAGCGGCCGGACCTGTTCGCTGTCCGCGCCTAGAGCGCGTTGATCTTGTCGACCATGCCCGCCGGCCAGTCCTTGGCAAGATCCGAAGCGAGATACTGTTCCTGGACGTGCCTGCGGAAGGCGGCGACATCCGGCTCGTAGATCTTCAAGCCCTTGCCCTTGAAAGTCTCGACGAGTTCCTTCTCGTGGGTCAGGTGTTTCTCGGTCGAGAAGTCGATCGCCGCGTCGGCGGCAGCCTGGACCTTCGCCTGCCTGTCGGCGCCCATCTCATCCCAAACCTTCTTCGAGATGCTGAGAAGGTCGAAGCCGACGAGATGCGAGGTGAGCACGATCTGCGACATGACCTCGTAGAACTTCATGTTTTCGACGTTCGGCAGCGGGTTGTCCTGACCGTCGATCGCGCCGGTCTGCAGGCCTGTATAGACCTCGGCATAGGCCATCGGCGTTGGGTTCGCGCCGAGCGCCTTTCCCAGGAACTGCCAGGCATCACCGCCAGGCATGCGCAGCTTGACGCCGGCGAGATCGGCCGGCGTCTTGATCTTCTTGTCGGGCTTCAACCCAACCTGCCGGACGCCGAAATAGGTCGGGCCGAGCACCTTCACGCCAAGCTGGTCCTCGGTCATTTTCTTGAGTTCCGCACCCGACTCACTTGCGAAGAACGCTTTGAGGTGAGCGGCATCCCGGAACAGGTAGCCGGCCGTCACGATCGACCACGCCGGAATCTGCTTTGAGATGTCCTGCGGGGCGATGTTGCCCATTTCGAGGTTGCCGCGCTGGATCGCGACGAGTTCAGTGCCCTGCTTGAAGAGGTTACCGCCATAGTAGCCTTCAAAGGCGAAGTCGTCCTTGATGGCATCGGCGAACATCTTCATCATCTCGGCGCGGATGTCCTGCTCTGAGAAAACGGCCGAAAAGCGCAGTTTCGGCTTGTCCTGAGCGAAGGCCGGAAAAGAGCCGGCGGCGAGAATTCCAGCTCCAACCAGGAACCGGCGACGTGTCGTTGTGAGGTTCATTTTAGTCCTTCCTCCCTTTTTGCGATACGAAGTGACTTCTGAGTGAAATCCGGTTGATCTCTATTCGGGTGGCGCGCCACCAAACGCCGAGAAAACCGCCTTCATACGATCCGCGTCCGGCGCGGTGCCGGTGAACAGCTCGAATGCTCGCACCGCCTGGAATATTGCCATGCCCTCACCACTAAGCGTGCGGCAGCCACGGCGGCGCGCCTCGGCAAGCAGCTGGGTTTCGAGTGGAAAGTAAATGATGTCGGCCACCCAGCAGCCGCGCCTCAGCAGAGCGGAATCGATGGGCATGCCGGGAAGCTTGTCCATGCCTACAGGGCTCGCGTTGACGATCCCGTCGGCCGCTTGCGATGCCTCGACGATGTCGGTTACGGCTTCGACCTTGTCTGCGCCGAACCGCGACGACAGCCGGTCGGCAAGCGCGGTCGCGCGAGCCGTATCGATATCGCCGATCATCAGCCTGCCGATGCCGCTCTCGAGCAGAGCGTGGCCGACCGCAGAGCCCGCGCCACCAGCGCCTAGCATCAACACGCGGTTACGTGGTGCGAGGGTCATGCCGAGGCGGAAGCTTTCCTTGAAACCCCACATGTCGGTGTTGTGCCCTACGCGCCGTCCGCCCCGCAGGACGACCGTGTTCACCGAGCCGATAGCCTGCGCTGCGTCGGACAGCTCGTCGAGGAGCGGAATGATCTCCTGCTTGTAGGGGAAGGTGACGTTGAATCCGTCAAAGCCGAAGTACTCGGCAAAGTCGACGACCTCTGAAAGCCGCGGGGGCATGACGCCCATGCGATCGGCATCGAGAAGGCGATAGATATAGGCGATTCCGTTCGCGCGGCCCTCAGCCTCATGCATAGCCGGCGTGCGGGACTGCTGAATGCCGCGGCCAAGCAGCCCGACCAGAATCGGTCGGGAATCGGCGACCGCCTTCCCCTCCGTCATGACCGCGCTGGCGGCTGCTGATACCAATCAGACCTCCGGGACGGCAACCACGCTTTCGCATGCTCCTCGTGCCATCGGGGCGCACTTTGTACTGTCTGGTTAATTTCGTCAACGTCTTTGTACAAGCCGGTTAATTTCATTATCTCAACGCCCGGTGTAACGTTTGCGCAGTGAGGGCAAGGTCATCCATGGACGACAAGACAACCGGCAGAAACGGCTGGAAGCAGGATCCGGCGGGAGTCCGGAAGAATATCCTCGCGGTAGCAATGGCGGAATTCGCCGCCAACGGGCTATCGGGAGCGCGCATCGATGAGATCGCGGCGAAGACGAATACGTCAAAGCGCATGATCTATTATTATTTTGGCGACAAGGAAGGGCTGTACGGTCGCGTCCTCGAGGAAGCCTACCGGGAGGTGCGGGCTGGCGAGCAGGAACTTGAACTCGATCACCTTCCGCCCGTCGAGGCCCTGGGACACCTAGCCGAGTTCACGTTCGACCATCATAGCCGCAACCCCGATTTCATTCGCATCGTCATGATCGAGAACATCCACCACGGGGCGTATCTGGAGAAATCCGACCTGATCCGCTCGCTTAATGCCGGCGCGATCCAGAAGCTGGAGGCAATCTGCCGCCGCGGGCGGGAAGCAGGCCTGTTTCGGGAGGATGTCGAACCGCTGGAGTTGCACTGGCATATCAGTGCCCTGAGTTTCTTCAACGTGTCCAACCGGGCAACCTTCTCCCACATCTTCGGCGACAGGCTCTTCAGCGCCGACAGGCAGCAATTGCTTAAAAAGCACCTAGTCGAAATGGTTGTCGGCCTTGCTGTTACCCAACCGGCGTCACAGCGCGGTGAAGCCTGGCCCCGCCGTTAAGGACATTTTGGACACAACGTCGCGCTATCGAGACGCATCCGCCCGCCACAGTGAAGCAGCGGGCAAAAACCGCCAAGTGGTAGCCTCGGCCTAGGTTTGCTCCGCAGGTGTTTCTTCGGGCGGAGGCGTCAAAACCGTGATGTCCATTCTGGCGATCTTCGATGCGGCATTACCCTGCGAGTTAGGATCTGTGTCGCCCGTTTCGACAACCATTGCCTTGGCGCGATGTCCTACGCTGTCGGCGCTCTTGCCTGGCGCGAATCCTTCGCCCGTTTCCGGTTTTGCCGCTTTCAATTGAGTTTCCGGTACCTGCCGATGCTGACTTGCAATTGCCGAAACCATCGATTCCCCCTTTGGTGAGGGCACCATGGTATCTGCCGTGGCTGTTGCGAGACTTACCACGCGGAAAGCCCGCCACCGATGGCAGCGGGCCGTTATTCCCGACCGGAAAAAAGAATTGGAGTCCTTGCCCGTCGATAAAGCCGGGGAAATCGTGGTCGGTCGGATCAAGCCCCGCCGTCGTCGCCTTCTTCCCCAATGAGGCGACGGTTTTCTTCGTCGGTCAACGACCGGCTTTGTGTCTGATGACGGCGCCCCGAGAACGAGATCCTCACACAGCGGGTGATGCGATCCCCTCAAGCGCAATGATCCTGGTGCTGGCGCAACGCTTGCGGATCTCGATAAGGCGGGCATATTCGGGCGAATTGTACCAGCCCATCAATGACGCCATGTCGGGGAATTCGATAACAACCAAACGGTGTGGCTCCCAGTCACCTTCCAGAACCTTGGTCGCACCGCCACGACCCAGGTATCGCCCACCGTAGCGCTCCTCGGTGGCCGGAACATCCCGCCGGTATTCCTCGAACACGGCAGCATCTTTTACGTCTACATCCGCGATCAGATAGGCGGCCATTTGTGCTCTCTCCCTCTCAACAGCGGCCGGAGCCTTGCGCACTCCGAACTCACGAACGCGAGATTAGCTCGGATTTGTCAACGTCGGCCATACCCTTCGTCGAGCAGGCATTCTGACACTCCGCATTCCCGCCGCTAATAGATCTGCAGGCCAAGCCGCTCGTTCCTTCGCCACCGCACCACGGCACGATAGCTGGCGTCGTCCGCGGGGACGTGAAGGACGAAACGGTCGGGAATTGTGGCGCCGGGGTCCACCCGCAATTCCGCACCATGAACATGCTGATTCCTGACGGAGCATCCGATGTTGGCATCGTCGGTGATGATGGTTGCGTCCTTCAGAACAATCCCACGTGAATGAGAGCGTCGCTCGATGTGCTGATCGGTGGGACCCATTTTTTCATTCCTCCCGGAAGTCCTGCAGCGAGGCGTGGCGCAGATTCCTGTTCGAAGAGTCCGCATCGAAGGGTTGGACGAACTTCAAACATATGAATCGGCTCACAAAAACCGCCATCCAATTAGCTTGCGCTAAAATGGTTCCGGAACGTTTACCGCACATTGCCGAGTGAAACGACTTTGCGCCGATTGGGCTGCCGGCGGATTTGATTTGCTTGGTGATCCCCAAACCTTAGGGCAAACTGCCTGCCGGGGCCGCAGGAGGAGAAATGAGAGCACGCGCAGCAACGCTTGGGGATCTGGAGGATGTCTTTCGCGGTCTGTCCAAGCGAATGTCGGATGAATACGTGGCGGCTGGCAAGGACAGCAAGATCGCCTACGACAATCTGATGATGAACTTGAAGGAAGGCCGTGCGCACGCGCTTGTCGAAGGCGACAAGGCCGTGGCGATCATCGCCTGGCATGAGAGCAGCGACGCCGCCGATACGCTGTTTGCAGCGCGGGAGGATTTCTTCCGTGCCTCGACCGTTCGCTTTTGCAAGCGGCATATCAGGCATATCCAGGCACTCGCCGGCAACCTCCCCATCCACTCGCGCAGCTGGCTCCAGGGACCGGATGTCGCAAGATGGTTTGGCGTCATCGGCTACGTCGAGCGCGGCCAGGACAATGGCGCCACTCTGTACGAGCTGCCGCCCGCTCGCATCGGCTAAGCAACCCTGGCTGGTGAAGGTCCTTCACCCGGCCGCAAACGCCGCCTCCACCTCGCCCGCACAGGTTCGTCGATGCCGGTCACGGTCTTCGGCTCCGGGCGCCTTTGCTCGGCGGCGTTCTGGACTGCCTCAGCAAGCGGCTTGCGCCGGGCGCCAATTGGCGGGATGTTATGGGAGGGCAACCGGGGGGCAAACCGGTACGCCGAGATCGATATGGCTGCTGGAAAATGTCACGAACTCGCTTCGCCTTTCTTGCCTTTGTTGCCTTGATGAGGCCGATACAGGCAGGCGAGTGGATGTCTCATCTGCTTGACCGCTCCAGCCTGGCGACCGCCTATGTTCGCCAAGCGGATCTTGTGACCGCCTACACGACCGCAATGGCGCGCTTCCGTCTGCAGCTCGCGGGGCGTGCCGGCGAAACCAACCTTGCGGTCCCTCTCGAACCACTGCTTTTGCGGGCGGAATTCCGTGCGCGGACATGGCGCTCGGCGGACGGCAGTCTGTTGCAAGGCTTCGCCGGCAAGGGCGGCTTCCGGCTGACTACCGGAAACTGCCTGGCGCGCATCTGCGCTGCCAGCGAATGCAGCGATGCCGGTTGGCCGGTTTACGCCTGCAGCGACGGAGGCAAGCGCAAGATGTCCGTCACGGATTTTGTGACGGCAAGCTTCGGCGGCGTCTCCTACCGTCGATTGAGCGCCTCCCCTTCACAGGAATGACGGCGCGAGGCGCCCGACCACCTTGCTGCAGCGTTCCGCAAAGGGCGGTATCCTTCACCCTCACCGCAAACGCCGCCTGAACCGCGCGATTGACCGTCACCGGCAGGGTCGACATGTGGTTTTCGCCGGCATGCGGTTCGAAGCTCGCGCGCATGCCCAATAGATGGCGGGCTCGCCGCGATCCTCTGGAAGGCAGAGGGCCGCTTGAAGGCCCCGAAGGATGGCCGTAAAGCGCCTGGCGGCTTGCATCGACCGTGACCCGACTGGCGACCCACGGCTTCAGCTCGTCCTCGATGAAGGTAAGGAATTCCCCTGCCCCACCGGTCTGGACTTCGGGCGCGAGAAGGAGCTCGCCATCGTCCCTGGCGCGACGCATCTGTTCGAAGAGCCTGGCGTCCTGGACGAAGTCGCGGACCTCGCCAGCCGATGGTTCTCGCGCCATCTGAGTTCGGAGAGATCGGCGTCGACATCCTGATGGCCGCGCCTTGGATCACCCGGTCCGGGATCATTTGCGTCCCCAACGCGTTAGGACCTCCGTAGGACAGTGACAGCGCGCACCTGCAACCCGAATGGCTGTCGCAACCCTTATGTGGGAGAAAGACAATGCCGGATAAGAAGACCATCGAGAAGGCCCGAAAGGACAAGCGCGAGGGCAAGTCGCCGAGCACCCAGGCCGGCGAGTTCGTGCACGAGGAGATTGACAAAATCCGCCACGGCGAACATGGCGCGCGATCGACCCAGCAGGCCATCGCCATAGGACTTTCCGAGGCAAGACGCGCAGGCGTAGACCTGCCCCCGCCCAAAAAAGGCAAGGTGAAGGAGAGCACGCGCAAAAGCGCCGAATACGCCTACGAGGCCGGCCAGGGCGAACGCAGGCCGAAACGCCGCCCGCGGGTCTCGAAAGCCGTCTCCAATGTGCTTGAGCACGAGCCGAAGAGCACGGCGTCGCACGAGGCGCTCTCGCAGCAGGCCAAGCGTGCGGCTTCGCGCCGGACGGCTGAGGAGCGCTCGGCCGCCGCGAAGAAAGCCGCCGAAACGAAAGGCGCTCGCGGAAGGAAGCAGGCAGCGCAGAAGGCCGCCAGAACGCGAGCACGCCACGCATAGTTCAAGACGGCAGATCGAGCCGCGGACGCGCAAGCGGCATATCAGGCATGTCCAGGCGCCCGCCGGCAACCTCCCCATCCACTCGCGCAAGCTGGCTCCAGGGATCTGACGTCGCCAGATGGTTTCATATCATCGGCTATGTCGAGCGTGGCCAGGAGAACGGCGCCACCCTGTACGAGCTGCCTCCGGCCTCAGCCAAATGGAATCGGGGCTTGTTGCAAAGCGCCCCGAGCGATACAGGCGAAGATGCCCTCTCCCCGGGTACCGAGACGCTCCGCCATCAGCCGTCCTGGCTGAGTCTGACGCGCTGCCGTTGATTTCCAGACGTTTCCTGCGACTATCGGCATGCGCCTGCGACAGATCGAGGTCGAAACAATGTATCCCGAGTATTCCGATCACGTCTTCGTCGACCTCGCACCCGAACTGTTCAGCCAGTCGGAAACAATCGTGGCGCGCTATCGCGGGCTTCTCGCCACCGCCTTTCGCTATCGATCCGGCGTTGCCGGTCTTCGGATCAGCAACGCAATGGGCGAAATTGTCATGCTGCCGTTCCAGGGGCAGCAGATCTGGGACGCAACGTTCCTCAACCGCTCCCTGACCATGCGCTCGATGTTCGACGAGCCCGTCGCGACCCGCGACTACCTCTCCAACTACGGCGCGTTCTTCATTCACTGCGGCGCCACCGCGATGGGCAATCCTGGCCCGGATGACCGCCACCCGCTTCACGGAGACCTGCCAAATGCGCCCTATGGGCATGCGCAACTGATCGCCGGCAGCAATGCCGAGGGGCCTTTCATGGCGTTGACGGGGCACTGCCGACAAACCGTTGCCTTCAGCCACGACTATTTGATGAAGCCTACCGTGCGGCTGCAGCGCGACGGCACCGGCGTGGCGGTCGACATTGCCATCGAGAACCTGAAACGCTCGCCCATGGAGCTGATGTACCTGTCGCACATCAACTTCAGGCCGGCCGATGGCGGGCGCCTGATCGACACCGTCGCCGATGATCAAGCGGATATTGTCGTGCGCCAAGTGCTTCCGCCCTTTTTTACACCGAGCGAAAGCTACCTTGCCTATCGCGACGCCGTCGTAGCCGACCCTTCGCGGCATCGCATATTGACCAAGGGCGAGCCGATCGATCCCGAACTCGTGCTGACGATGAAGGCGAAGGCAGACGCCGAGGGCTGGGCGCACGCTCTGCAGGTCCATCCGGACCGAACGGCGGATTTCGTCAGCTTTCGCCCCGACGAGCTCAATTATGCCGTGCGCTGGATCACGCGCGGTGCTGATCAGGACGCGCTTGGCCTCGTGCTGCCGGCGACCGCCGAACCGGACGGCTATCTTGCGGCGAAGGAAAGAGGTCGCCTGGTTTGCGTCGCGCCGGGGGAAATATTCCGCTGCGCCCTGCGCTTTGGCGCTATGAACGCGGAGGAAGCCACACAACGAGAACAGGTCATTGCAGCGTTGAGGAGTGAAGGCCGTTAGCCAGAGCCGCTCACCGCAAACGCCGCCTGCACCCGCGATTGTCGATGACCGGCAGGATCGACATATGGTTTTCGCCGGCATGCGGTTCGAAGAGCGCACGCAGGCCCGGGAAAAACATCAAGATGCTTCGCCATTGCCCGCCCGAATTCGTCGGTGCGTATCACCTTCGCAGCAGCCACATCAGCACCGGGCCGCCAATCAGCGTGGCGACGAGACCGGCCGGAATCTGGCGCGGGAAGATGGCGGTGCGACCGATCCAGTCGGCGGCGACCATGATCAGCGCGCCGGCGAGCACCGCGCCAATGGCCTGCGGCAGGGCACGGGACAGGCCAAGGCGGCGGGCAAGATGCGGCGCCATCAGACCGATGAAGGTCAGCGGACCGACGATCAGCGTCGAGGCGGCGGTGAGTGCCGCGACCATCAGCAGCACGAGAAGCCGCGTCCCCTTCAAGTTGATGCCAAGGCCTTGCACGGCGGCGGAGCCGAGCGGCAGGATGTCGAGCCAGCGCATGAAGAGAGGCGCGAGCGCGAAGAGGCAGACGGCGATGCCGCCGGTCAGCAGGGCGGCGCTGACATCGACGCCATAGGTCGAACCGGTGAGCCAGTTGAGCAGCAGCATGGCGCGAGGATCGCCGGTGGCGGTGAGCACCAGGATCAGCGCGTCGAACAAGGCCGTCAAGGCGACGCCGGCGAGCAGCAACCGCTCCGGCGCATAAGCGGCACGGCGGCCGATCGCCAGCGTCACCAGCAAAGCGGCGAAGGCGCCGATGGTTGCCGCCGCCGTCTGAACAGGGCGTCCGGCGTCGGAGAGCGCGAACAGCGCCACTATCATGCCAAGCGCGGCACCGGCGCTGATGCCCAGCACTTCGGGACTGGCCATCGGATTGCCGGTCAGCCGCTGCATCATCAGCCCGGCCAGCGCCAGCATGGCGCCGGCACTCAGCGCGGCAAGCACGCGAGGCCACCGCCACGACAGCAGGGGCCGGAGCTCATCGCCGAAAGCGAAGGTCCAGCCATGCGGCCCCGGCCCATAGAGCAAAGCCAGCCCCAGCAGCAAAAGCAGACCCAGGCCGATCGCCGCCAGCACGAGGCCGGGCCGGCTTGCGCGTGGCAGCGGTTCGGCCGTCAAAGCCGGGGTTTCCAACCCAAGCGCAAGGCGCGGCAGCAGCCAGAGCAGCAGCGGTGCGCCGAGAAGCGCGGTGATCGCTCCGGTCGGCAGCAGGTCACCTTGCGGTCCGGTCGCGATCTGCACGGCCTGGTCGGCCGCCCACAGCAATGCGCCGCCGATCAGCGGCGCCATCACCAGCTGCTGACCCAGCCGTCGGGCACCACCGATGCGCGCCAAGGTGGCGGCGGCCAGGCCGACGAAACCGATAACGCCGACAGCGGCAACGACAAAGGCGATCAGCGCGACGGCGGCCGCCAGTCCGGCGAAGCGGTAAGCGCCGAGAGGCACGCCAAGGCTGCGCGCGCCTTCATCGTCGAGGCCAAGCAAGGTCAGCGGCCGCACCATGAGGAAGATCGCCAGCGCAGCAGTGCCGATGCGTGGCAACAGCCACAGTGTCGTCGACCAGTCCTGCTGGCCGAGCGAACCGGCGCCCCAGATGAACAGGCTGGCCAACCATTCATGCCGCAGCACAATAAGAGCGGCACCGATGGCGCCGGCATAGAGGCTGACCACAAGCCCCGCCAGCACCACCGAAAGCGGCGACAGGCCCTTGTGCCAGGACAGAGCAAAGACGGCGGCAAAGGCCGTGAAGGCGCCGGCAAGCGCTATCCATTCGCGGCCGAAGGCAAGCAGGGACGGCGACAGAAGCGTCGCCAGTGCCAGCGCCAGATAGGCGCCGGCCGAGACACCGACCGTTTCGGGCGAGGCCAACGGGTTGCGCAGAACCTGTTGCAGGACCGTTCCGGCAAGCCCGAGCGCCGCGCCACACAGGAGGCTGACGGCAAGCCGGGGCAGGAAGGCGTAGTGGACGAGCACCTGCCGCATGTCGGCGACGTCGGGGGCGGCGAGCGATTGGAGCCAGAGCGCCGCCGGCAGCTGCACCGTGAGGTTTGAGACGGTTGCCGCCAACGCTGCCGCGAGCAGCATGGCGCAAAGCAGGATCGCGCCTACGGGCTGATTGCCAAGAAAGCTCCACGGGGAGGCCCGGCCGGCCGACGCGGGCTTTCCCTCCTGAGCGATGGCCGCGGCATCCTCAGCCACGGGCGGCCTCCGCGATCATTGCCGACGCCAGGACCCGGGCGAATCGGGCGGCTGACGGAAGCGCACCGAACATCAGGACAGCGGGAAGGCGCATGATCGAACGGTTGCGCACGAAAGGCATGGCGTTCCAGACCGGGCTTTCGGTCAGCGTGCCGCCGGCGCCCTCGGGCAAGGGTTCGAGATAGGCAAGGCGTGCGTCGCTGGATGTCGCCAACCCGTCGACGCCGACGGTTGAAAACCCCCAATAATTGGTCTCGGCCGTCCAGGCGTTGCTGAGCCCGATGCGGTCGAACACCTCCTGAAACAGACTTTTCTTGCCGTAGACGCGCACATTGCGCGGATCCATGAAGCTGACGACATAGATCGGCCGCGCCGACAGCGGCGCCAGCTGCCGGCGGATGTCCGAAAAATACGCATCCGTCGCCGCGATCAGCGCTTCACCTTCGCTTTCCTTGCCGACAAGCCTGGCAAGCTGGCGGGTTGCCTCGAGGGCGCGCCGATAGGGCTGACCGGCTTCGGTATAGAGCCCGATCGTCATCACCGGCGCCACGCGTTCGAGCAGCGGTTTGATGCCGTCGAGATACGGCGTGGAGAGGATGATGTCGGGCTTGAGCTGCTGCAACAATTCGAGGTTGGGCTCGAGCAGCGTGCCGACATCGGCGATGTCAGGCGGCAGCGGCGGCTCGACCACCCAGGTCTCCCAGACTTGACGGTCGGCAATGGCAACCGGCGGTACACCCAGCATGAGCAAGGTCTCGGCCAGCCCGTCATCGAGGCAGACGATGCGCGGCCGGCGGGGTTCAGCCGTCGCCGCGGACGCCATGCCGGCGAACGGCAGCGTGAAAAGCCCCAGTGCCTGGCGCCGGGTCATTCGGCACGTATGATCGGGCATGGCTCTCGGCTGGAGCTCTCGGTCTCTGTGCAATGCTGCGCGCCTGATTTTCGATCTGGTCTCCAGGTTGACTATGAAACATGAGCTTAGTAGTCAACATTGAGACTCCGACAGGTCTGCTTTTTGTTCGACCGAATGTCAGGCGTAACCGTCCGCTGGCCGCAGGCGATTCAGCCTGCCCGTGCGACACCACGCCCACCGAAAATCGCGGCCCGCGAAACCCAATCCACGTGCCGAATCATTTTTCCTCCACGAATACATTCCATGATAGAGGGACGGCCATCGCCGTGTCCGGGATAGCCAGAGACCCAAAGACGGCTAGGGGCGCGTATCAAAAAGCCGGCGGCAGCCGCCGCCAGAAGGCGTCAAAGACCGGTCGAACGCATCAAGGCGGCGCGATCGGGTTGCACTCGGCAAGGCTTGATGGTTTGTTGCCGCTACACGGAGAACGAATGATGCGAGAGCCTGCCGGTCAAGACGAATATGGGTCGACGAACCCCTTCGATCCGGACGACCTGCCGACGTTGAACGCGATCGGTCCGAGCATGGGAAGTGGCAACGATTTCGAGAAATACGCCGTTGCCGTGATCATCGTCTTCGGCGCGCTGATCATTGGCGGGCTGATGGCCGCATCGATGGTCTTCGGGCACCGCAACGGCTTCCTCTTCGCGCTTGGCGGCGCCACGTCCGCCTGGATATCCGGAAACGCGCTGCTGCTCGACCGGCCGCGCATCTACGCGCTGTTCGTCGGCATCGCCGCCTTGATGCTGATTGCCTCCACCATCACGCTGGTCCTGTGACAACCATCGCGGCTATGCGCCAACCCGCTTGAGCAGCGAGCGATCAACCCGAATCGCTACGCTGCTGCAAGTCCATCTCCAGTCTTGCCAACCTCAGTATCCGAGCGCCTCGCCAGAGGCCGCGCGGCTGTCGATGGCGCCGTTATAGCGCGCACCGCCACCCTTCTCGATCTCCTCAAGGCTTTTGCCGCCGACCAGGATGCCGGCCGCCTGGCCCCAGGTCTGGTCACCGAGATCGAGGTGATAACCCATGCCGGCCAGCAGCTTTTCGGTATCCGGGGACAGACCGAACGGCTCGATATAGACCTTATCGGGCAGCCACTGATGATGGATGCGCGGCGCGTCGATCGCCTCCTGGATGTTCATGCCGTGGTCGATGACGTTGACGATGGCTTCCAGCGTGATGGTGATGATGCGCGAGCCGCCGGGGCTGCCGATGACCATGAACGGCTTGCCGTCCTTGGCCACCACGGTCGGGCTCATCGACGATAGCGGCGTCTTCTTCGGCTGGATGGCATTGGCCTCGCCCTGGACCAGGCCATAGAGGTTGGGCACGCCGGGCTTCTGGGTGAAATCGTCCATCTCGTTGTTGAGCAGGATGCCGGTGCCATCGGCGACGACGCCGGCGCCGAAGGAGCCGTTCAACGTATAGGTGACCGCGACCGCGTTGCCGTCATTGTCGATGATCGAATAATGCGTCGTTTCCTTGCTCTCGCCAAAGCCCTTCGGCATCAGGTCCTGCGACACGCCAGCCCGGAAGGGGTCGATCTTCTCGCGGATATCCTTGGCATACCCCTTGTCCAGCAATTTCCCGACCGGATTGTCGACGAAATCGGGATCGCCGAGGGCCGAATTGCGGTCGACATAGGCGTAGCGCATCGCCTCGACCATGACATGCACCGTCTCGGCTGAACCGGCGCCGAGATAGGACAGCGGGTAGCCTTCCAGCACGTTGAGGATTTCGCAGATGATGACGCCACCGGAACTGGGCGGCGGCGAGGAGGTGATCTCGTAGCCGCGATAGGCGCAGGTTATCGGCTTCAGTTCGCGGACCGCATATTGCTCGAAATCCGGCTTGGCCAGGATGCCGCCCTTAGCGCCACTCGCCTTGACGATGGCGTCGGCGATAGCGCCTTTATAGAATGCATCGGGGCCTTTTTCGGAAATGGCGGCCAGCGAGGCCGCGAGGTCGGGCTGGATCAGCCGCTCGCCGATGCCATAGGGCTTGCCACCGGGTTTCAGGAAGATGGCGGCGGCAGCGGGGTCCTTCGCCAGCCTGTCGGCACTGCCGGCAAAAGAGGCGGCGTCGCCCTGATTGAGGATGAACCCATCCTTGGCATAGCCGATTGCCGGCGCCATCAGATCCTGCCGGGACAATTTGCCGTATTTTTCGCGCGCCATCTCCAAACCGGCGACGGATCCCGGCACGCCAACGGCGAGGTAGCCGTCAAGGCTGGCGCCCTTTACCGGGTTGCCGTTCTTGTCGAGATACATCGTCTTGGTCGCCGCCAGCGGCGCCCGTTCGCGGAAATCGAGGAAGGTCGATTTGCCGTCCTTGAAGCGGATGGTCATGAAGCCGCCGCCACCGATATTGCCGGCATTGGGATAGACGACGGCGAGCGCATAGCCGACGGCAACCGCCGCATCGACGGCATTGCCGCCCTTCTTCAAGACCTCGATGCCGACTTCGGACGCCAGATGCTGTGCCGTCACCACCATGCCGTGCTCGCCCTTGGCCGGCGCCGGCGATGCGGCGAAGACGCTCGTCAACGGCGTCAGGGCGAAGGTGATGGAAAGACTGGCGGCGATCAGTGTCCGACGGTTGAGAGGCATGGCGGTTCTCCGGGCGGGGGGCGCCTAGAAGAGCCTCTCGGATCAATCGAGTCCATTCACAAAATGGTCCCTCACGAAGCAAACCGGTGAGGGAAGTTCGCCTCAGACGATGCCGCCGCTCCCACCGGCGACCGCAGGGCGTTCGGCCGCGACCTTGGCGCGGTAGCCCGCCGCCCGATAGGCGGCGACTGGGTCGATGGCGCCGCCGGTCTTCAGGCGGGCCATGGCCAGGATCGGCTCGACATCGGTGCGGTAGGCGGCTTTCAGCGTCTGCGTCGCCATCAGCGCGTCATTGCTGTCCTGGAATCCTTCCAGCGCCTTGCGATCGACCAGCAGTGCTTGGGCATAGGCGCGCTGCACCTCGACCGCCGACAGCATCAGGCTTTCGATCGGATCGGTGACGTTGTGGCTCTGGTCGAGCATGTGGGCCGGGTCAAAGCCCTCGGCGCCCGAAAGCTCCGCATCGACCAGTTCGTTGAAGACAAGGAACAGCCGGTAGGGGTCGATCGAACCGGCATCGAGATCGTCGTCGCCATATTTCGAATCGTTGAAATGGAAGCCGCCGAGCTTTTTGAACTGGATCAGCCGCGACACGATCATCTCGATGTTGACGTTGGGCGCATGGTGGCCGAGGTCGACCAGGCAGAACGCCTTGTCACCCAACTCCCGTGCGATGATGTAATTGGTGCCCCAGTCCTGCACGACGGTGGAATAGAAGGCCGGTTCGTACATCTTGTGTTCGCTGAACAGCTTCCAGTCGGCGGGCAGCCCGGCATAGATCTCCTTCATGGCGTCGAGATAGCGCTCGAACGCCTTGGCGAAATTCACCTGGCCGGGAAAGTTCGAACCGTCGCCGATCCACACCGTCAGCGCCTTGGAGCCGAGCGTCTTGCCGATCTCGATGCATTCGAGATTGTGCTCGACCGCTTGCCGGCGCGTGCCGGCATCGGCATGCGACAGCGAGCCGAATTTGTAGGAGAGTTTCTGGTCCTTCGCATCCGAGAAGGTGTTGGAGTTCATGGCGTCGAAGCCGAGGCCAAAGCGCGAAGCCGCCTGCTTCAGCCGGTTCGGGTCGGCCTTGTCCCACGGAATGTGCAGGGACACGGTCGGCGTCGCCTGCGTCAATTGCCTGATGACGGCGCAGTCCTCGATCTTGTCGAAGATATCGCGCGGCTCGCCGGCACCGGGAAAGCGTGCAAAGCGGGTGCCGCCGGTGCCAACGCCCCAGGACGGGATCGCAACGGCGAATTTCTCCACCTTGTCGCGGATGGCGTCGATGGCGATGCCGCGGCGGTCGAGGCGCTCGCCGAGCGAGGCGTAGTCGCGCTCGAGACTGGCCTTTCGCGAGGCATTGTCCTTGTCGACGAGGTCGGCGGAGATGATGGATTCGGACACTGCTGTTTCCTCCCAAAATGCGTTTGGCCGACCCTGCCCCTCATCGACCTGCCGGCACCTTCTCCCCGTAGAACGGGGAGAAGGGAAGCGCTCTGGCGTCCGCTAGCGCGTAAAGCTCTGCGCGTTGCCCGCGTCGACATTGACGATGTTGCCGGTCGACTTGGCCGACATGTCGGAGGCGAAGAAATAGATCGCCTCCGCGATGTCTTCGGGAAACACCGAACGCTTCAGCATCGAGCGCGAGCGATAGTGCTCCTCCAGATCGTCGGTCGACATCTTGTAGGCGGCGGCGCGCTGTTCTTTCCACTCGCCGGTCCAGATCTTCGAGCCGCGCAGCACCGCGTCCGGGTTGACGACATTGACCCTGATCTGCGCTTCCGCGCCCTCCAGTGCCAGGCATCGGGCGAGATGGATCTCGGCGGCCTTGGCGGTGCAGTAGGCGGCGGCGTTGGGCGAGGCGGCAAGTCCGTTCTTGGAGGCGACGAAGACGACGTTGCCGCCGATATTCTGCACGCGGAACAGCCGGAACGCTTCCCGCGAGACCAGGAAATAACCGGTCGACAGGATGTCCATGTTCTTGTTCCACAGCGCCAGCGTCGTCTCCTCGATCGGCGCCGAGGAAGCCAGCCCCGCATTCGACACCAGAATGTCGATGCCGCCGAACTCGACCGCAGTCTCGGCGAAGCCCGAAATGACCTGGTCCTCCGAGGTGACGTTGATCAGCACCGGCCTGACAAAATCCTTGCCATAGGCTTTGGCCAGTTCGTCATTGGCGCTGGCAAGGGCTGTTTCGTCGATGTCGGCCAGCACGACGCAGGCGCCTTCGCGCAGCAGCCGGTTGGCGGTTGCGCGGCCAATGCCGCCGGCGCCACCGGTGACCAGCGCGATCTGGCCGGCAAGCGCCTTCGGCTTCGGCATGCGCTGCAGCTTCAGGTCCTCGAGCAGCCAGTATTCGATGTCGAAGGCTTCCTTTGCGGGCAGGCCGACATAGGACGAGACGGTCGAGGCGCCGCGCATGACATTGATGGCGTTTACGTAGAATTCGCCCGAGATGCGCGCCGTCGCCTTGTCGCCGGCGAAGGTGAACATGCCGACGCCGGGCATCAGATAGACGACGGCATTGGGATCGCGGATGGCGGGCGAGTCGGCATGCTTGCAGCTGTCGTAATAGGCCTGGTAGCCGACACGATAGGCCGCCACGTCGTCGGCGAGGCGCGCAATGACGGCATCGCCATCGGGTTTGGCCGGATCGAATTCGATCACCAGCGGACGGATCTTGGTGCGAAGGAAATGGTCAGGACACGACGTGCCGAGTGCCGCCAGCGGGCGCAGATTCCTGGAGTTGACGAATTCGAGCACGGCGGGCGAATCGTCGAAATGACCGAGCTTGTGGCTCTTTTCCGAGATCAGGCCGCGAATTTTCGGCATCAGTTTCGCCGCAATGGCGCGGCGTTCGGCCGCGTCAAGCGACTTGACCGCTTCGCCGCCGAAGATGGCGATGCCCTCGGAGCGGCGCTCGAACCATTCGATCGCCTGATTGATCACCGAGATCGTCGTCTCGTAGCATTCCCGAGGGGTGTCGCCCCAGGTGAACAACCCATGGCTTTCCAGGATGACGCCCTTTGCGGCGGGATGTTCGAGGCAGAATTTCTCCAACCACAGGCCGAGTTCGAAGCCCGGCCGCTTCCACGGCAGCCAGCCGATGGCGTCGCCGAATATCTCCTTGGTCAGCGCCTTGGAATCCTTGGCGGCGGCAATGGCGATGATGGCATCGGGATGCATGTGATCGACAAATGGCTTCGGCACAAAGGCATGCAGCGGCGTGTCGATCGAGGCCGCGCGTGGGTTCAAATTGAACGTACAGTGCGGCAGGAAGCCGACCATTTCGTCCTCGTGCTCAACGCCGCGATAAAGGCCTTTGAGCGCGCGCAGCTTGTCCATGTAAAGGGTGGCAAAGCCGTCGAGCTTGATCGACGCGCTGTCGCCGCCCGAGCCCTTGACCCAAAGCACTTCGACATCCTCGCCGGTGAGCGGGTCTTTCTGCCAGATCTTAGAGGAGGTGTTGCCGCCGCCATAGTTGGTGACGCGCTTGTCGGAGCCAAGCGTGTTCGAGCGATAGACCAGAAGTTCCGGCTCGCTCATCGCTTGAGCCTTGGCCTCGTCCCACAGATTGGCGAGGCGCGCGCCGGTGCGCTTGTCGAGCATATGTAATCCTCCCGAAGGCACGCAAACGGTGCGGCCCATTTGGCCCGAATTTCCACGGAAGCGGCGGGTTTGTCAATCACAAACGATCAAGATCGATCATATTGCACTGCACAATGAAATTATATGATCGGAAATGATTGACACTGCGCGTTGTGGGTGCCTAGATGCTCAGGCAGGGAGGAACCATGCACGAAAAAGAGCGCCACAGGATCATTCTGTCCGCCGTCCAGGAAAAGCCTGTGGTGACGGTGCAGGAGATGGTCGACCTGACGGAGTCCTCCGAGGCGACGATCCGGCGTGACATCGCGGCCCTCCATGTCCAGAAGCGCCTGCGCCGTGTGCGCGGCGGCGCTGAAGCAATCTCGCCGCCGCAGTTCATTGGGCTGGCCGGCCGGCCCTTTTCCGTCAACGAAACGATCAACGCCTCGCAGAAGCGGGCAATCGCCCGTGAAGCGGTCGAGCTGTGCAAGGATGGCGAGCCGATCATCATCAATGGCGGCACCACCACGTTCCAGATGGTGCATTTCCTGACCGGTCGCCGCATGCCGATCTTCACCAATTCGTTCCCGATCGCCGAACACCTGCTCAAGCACTCCAAGAACACGGTGATGCTGTCGGGCGGCACCATTTACCGCGAGCAGAACATCATCCTGTCGCCCTTCGACAATGACGTGACGCGCAACTTCTATGCGCGCCGCATGTTCATGGGCGCGCAGGGGCTCGGCCCGCTCGGCCTGATGGAGGGCGACCCGCTGCTGATCCAGGCGGAGCAAAAACTGATCGACCAGGCCGACGAACTGGTGGTGCTGGTCGATTCCTCGAAATTCCGCAAACGCTCCAGCCTGATCCTGTGCGGCCTGTCGCGCATCGCAACCGTCATCACCGATGACGGCATCGAGGATCGCGAAGCCAAGATGTTAGAGACCGCCGGCGTGACGCTGATCGTCGCCCGCAAGTCGGCAAAGGAAGAATCTTCGCTGCAGGCCTGAGACACTCTCACGCCAGCAGCGGCGATGGAATGCAACGCTCAAGGGAGGATATTCGATGAGCTTCTTGAAGAAATTGATGGTGACGGCTGCATTCTCAGCCGCCATGTTCGTGAATGCGGCCTATGCCGAGAACGTCAAGATCGCACTGGTGGTGAAGTCGCTCGGCAACGGCTTCTTCGATGCCGCCAACAAGGGCGCCGAGGAGGCGGCCAAGGAACTCGGCGATGTCGACATCATCTACACCGGCCCGACCAAGGCGACCGCCGAAGCGCAGATAGAGGTGGTCAATTCGCTGATCGCCCAGAAGGTCAATGCCATCGCCATTTCGGCCAATGACGCCGACGCGCTGGTGCCGGTGCTGAAGAAGGCCATGGAGCGCGGCATCACCGTCATCTCCTGGGATTCGGGCGTCGCCAAGGAAGGCCGCCAGCTTCACCTGAACCCGTCCGACACCGGACTGATCGGCGAGACCATCATCAAGCTTGCCGCCGACTACCTGCCGGAAGGCGGCGAAGTCGCCATCCTGTCGGCCTCCTCGACCGCCACCAACCAGAATGCCTGGATCGACGCGGCCAAGAAAATCCTGCCGGAGAAGTTCCCCAAGATCAAACTCGTCGCCACCGTCTATGGCGATGATGATTCGGCCAAGAGCACGGACGAGGCCAAGGGCCTGTTGAAGTCCTATCCGAACCTCAAGGCGATCATCGCGCCGACCACCGTCGGCGTCGTCGCCGCCGCCCAGGTCGTCACCGATGAGAACCTGATCGGCAAGGTCAATGTCACCGGTCTGGCGCTGCCGTCCGAGTTCAAGAAGTTCATCGACAACGGCGCCAGCCAGGCGGTTGCGCTGTGGAACCCGATCGACCTCGGCTATTCGGCCGTCTATCTCGCCCACGATCTGGCGGTGAAGAAGGAAGAGGCCAAGCCCGGTGCCACGCTGTCGATCGGCCGCGTCGGCAAGGTCACGCTCGACGACTCCAACTCGGCCGCGATGGCTCCGCCCTTCCAGTTCGACAAGTCGAACATCGAGAAGTTCTCCAAGATCTATTGATCTGGACGCTCGCACCACCCTCCCCCTTGTGGGGAGGGTCGGCGAGCCGGCTTCGCGAAGCGATGCAAGCGAGACGGGGTGGGGTGGCGACATCTCCATGTGCCAGGACCTTGATATGCTAGTAGACTCCCACCCCGCTCACGTTGTTCGCGACCCTCCCCACAAGGGGGAGGGTAAGGCGGCTCCACTCCTGACGCTGTCCGGCATCTCCAAGAGCTTTCCCGGCGTGCGCGCGCTGCACAATGTCAGCGTGTCGCTCTATCCGGGCCAGGTGACCGCGCTGATCGGTGAGAACGGCGCCGGCAAGTCGACCCTGGTCAAGATCATGACCGGCATCTACCAGCCCGACACCGGCACGATCAGCATCGACGGCCAAGCCGTCACCCTGCCCAGCGCGCACGCAGCTTTCGGACACGGCGTCACCGCCATCCACCAGGAAACCGTGCTGTTCGACGATTTGACGGTTGCCGAGAACATCTTTCTTGGCCACGCCCCGCGCACGCGTTTCGGCACCATCGACTGGCGCACGATGCGCAAAAATGCGCGCGAAGTGCTCGACACCATGCACGCGAGTCATATCCACGCCGACGCCCGGCTGAAGGACCTCGGCATCGCCAACAAGCATTTGGTCGCCGTGGCGCGGGCCATGTCGATTGACGCTCAGATCGTCATCATGGATGAGCCGACCGCCGCCCTTTCGATGAAGGAGATCGAGGAGCTTTTCCTGCTGATCGAATTCCTCAAAAGCGAAGGCAAGGCGATTCTGTTCATCAGCCACAAGTTCGACGAAATCTATCGCATCGCCGACCGCTACACGGTGTTCCGCGATGGCGAGATGGTCGGCGAAGGCCTGATCAAGGATGCCGGCCAAAGCCAGATCGTGCGCCTGATGGTCGGCCGCGCCGTCGACCATATCTTTCCGCAGCGCAAGGCTGAGATCGGCGCGCCGGTGCTTTCCGTTTCCGGCCTGTCGCATCCGACCGAGTTCAACGACATCGGTTTCGAACTGCACAAGGGCGAAATCCTCGGTTTCTACGGCCTTGTCGGCGCCGGGCGCAGCGAGGTGATGCAGGCGATATCGGGCATAACCCGCACATCAGCCGGCACGATCATGCTGGAAGGCAAGGTGATCGCGCCGAAATCGGCGGCGGATTCGATCGATGCGGGCATCGTCTATGTGCCGGAAGAGCGCGGCAAGCAGGGCGTGGTGATCGGCCTGCCGATCTTCCAGAACGTCTCGCTGCCTTCGCTCAAGCGTACCTCCAGATCCGGCCTGCTGCGGCTGTCGGAAGAATTCGCGCTCGCCCGCTCCTATACCGAGCGGCTCGACCTGCGCGCCTCCTCGCTCAGCCAGGATGTCGGCACGCTGTCGGGCGGCAATCAGCAGAAGATCGTCATCGCCAAATGGCTGGCGACGGCGCCCAAGGTGATCATCCTGGACGAGCCGACCAAGGGCATCGACATCGGCTCCAAGGCCGCCGTGCACGGCTTCATGGCCGAGCTGGTGGCGCAGGGCCTTTCGGTGATCATGGTGTCGTCGGAACTGCCGGAAATCCTCGGCATGTCCGACCGTGTCATCGTCATGCGCGAGGGTCTCGTCGCGGCGGTCTACGACAACAAGGGGCTGGACGCCGAGACGCTGGTCAGGACGGCAGCAGGGATCGCGGCATGAAAGCCTTTCTTAAATACCGTGAAATCTGGCTGTTCGCGGCCATCGTCGTGCTGATCGGGCTGATCTCGACGCGCTTCCCGGCCTTTGCCGACCCCGTCAATTTGCGCCAGGTGTTCAACGATACCTCGATCCTGATGATCCTGGCGCTGGGCCAGATGGTTGTCATCCTGACCCGGTCGATCGATCTGTCGATGGCGTCCAACCTCTGCTTCACCGGCATGGTGGTGGCGATGCTGAACGCCGCGCATCCGGCAATCCCGATCCCGCTGCTGATTGGCATCGCCCTGGTCGTCGGCTTGGTGCTCGGCGCCATCAACGGCCTGTTGGTCTGGCGGCTGAACATCCCTTCGATCGTGGTGACATTGGGCACGCTGACCATCTATCGCGGCGCCACCTTCGTCCTGTCAGGCGGCGCCTGGGTCAATGCCGACAAGATGAGCCCGGACTTCATCGGCTTCCAGCGGGCGGCGTTCCTCGGCATTCCGGTGCTGTCCTGCATCGCCATCCTGGTCATCGTGCTGTTCTTCGTCCTGATGACGCGCACCGCGCTCGGCCGCTCGATCTATGCCATCGGCGTCAACCCGACGGCTTCGGTCTATGCCGGCATCGATGTCGGCAGGACGAAATTCATCGTCTTCTGCATCTCCGGCATGATCGGCGGACTTTCCGGCTATCTCTGGATCTCCCGCTATGTGATCGCCTCGGTCGAGGTCGCCAACGGCTATGAGCTCAACATCATCGCCGCCTGCGTCATCGGCGGCATCTCGATCGCCGGCGGCATCGGTTCGGTGGGCGGCGCGGTGCTCGGTGCGCTGTTCCTCGGCATCATCTCCAACGCACTGCCGGTCATCAACATCTCGCCCTTCTGGCAGATGGCGATCTCGGGCAGCGCCATCATTCTGGCTGTCGTGCTTAACGCGCGCGGCGAACGCCGGCAGGGCCGCATCATCCTGCGGAAAGTAGAGGCGGCATGACCGAAATCCCGGCCCCGCGCCACATTCCCGACCGACTCGACAAGCCGTTTCGTTCGGCGATCTTTTCCTGGGAAGCGCTGCTGGTCGTGGTGGCGGTCGCCATCTTCGCCATCAACAGCTTAGCCTCGCCGTATTTCCTCGACCCGTATTCGCTGTCCGATCTCACCTTCAACTTCACCGAGAAGGGTCTGATCGCCTTCGCCATGGCGCTGCTGATCATTTCGGGTGAGATCGACCTGTCGGTGGCCGCCATCATTGCGCTGGCCTCGACCATGATGGGCATGGCGGTGCAGGCCGGCGCCGGCACGCCGGTGCTGGTGCTGATCGGCATCGTCGTCGGGCTCGGCTGCGGCGCCTTCAACGGGCTGCTGGTGACGAGGCTCGGGCTGCCCTCGATCGTCGTCACTATCGGCACGATGAGCCTGTTTCGCGGCATCGCCTTCATCATCCTCGGCGACCAGGCCTACAAGGGTTATCCCGAAAGCTTCGCGTTTTTCGGCCAGGGCTATATCTGGTGGGTGGTGTCGTTCGAGCTGGTGCTCTTCCTGATCGCGGCCGTCGTTTACTGGTTCTTGCTGCACCTCACGAGTTTCGGCCGCCGTGTCTTTGCCATCGGCTACAACCCGGTGGGGTCGCAGTTCTCTGGCGTGCGCGTCGGCCGCACCAAGTTCATCCTGTTCTGCCTGACCGGGCTGATGTCGGGCATCGCCTCGGTGCTGATCACCTCGCGGCTCGGTTCGACGCGGCCCTCGATCGCACAGGGCTATGAACTCGAAGTCATCACCATGGTGGTGCTCGGCGGCGTCAGCATCCTCGGCGGCGCCGGCAGCATTCTGGGCGTCGTGCTCGCAGCCTTCATCATGGGGCTGGTGACCTTCGGCCTTGGCCTGCTCAACGTGCCCGGCATCGTCATGTCGATCTTCATCGGCCTGCTGCTGATCATCGTCATCGCTCTGCCGATCGTCTGGCGGCGGCTGCTCGGAGGACGCTGATGCCGCAGAAATACGCGTTCAAGATGAAGCTGAAGCCCGGCCTGAAGGCCGAGTACAAGAAGCGCCACGACGAGATCTGGCCGTCGCTGGTATCACTGCTGAAGCAGGCCGGCGTCTCCGATTATTCCATCCATCTCGACGAGGAGACGAGCATTCTGTTCGGCGTGCTGTGGCGGCGAGACGACCACGGCATGGACGACCTGCCGAAGCATCCGGTGATGCAGCGTTGGTGGACCCACATGGCCGACATCATGGAAACCAGGCCGGACAACGAACCGGTGGCCGTGCCGTTGGAAACCGTGTTCCATATGGCATGAGTGCGATGCGCCATATTGCCGTCATCGACATCGGCAAGACCAACGCCAAGGTCGCGTTCGTCGACCTCGTGACGTTGAGCGAGGTGGCGTTGCGCCGCATGGCCAATGCGCCGGTGCGGCAGGCGCCCTACCCGCATCATGATGTCGAAGCGCTGTGGACGTTCATCCTCGACAGCCTTGCCGGCCTCAACCGCGAACAGCGCATCGACGCCATTTCGATCACGACCCATGGCGCGACGGGCGCACTGGTCGACGCCGCGGGCGATCTGGTGCTGCCGGTGCTCGACTATGAATTCGATGGCCCCGACAGGCTGGCCGTGGATTATGATGCGATTAGGCCGCCCTTCGCCGAGACCGGCACGCCGCGCTTGCCGCTCGGCCTCAATCTCGGCGCGCAATTCTTCTGGCAACAGAAAAGCTTCCCGGCGGAATTCGCCAAGGCCGCCGCGATGCTGATGTACCCGCAATACTGGGCCTTGCGCCTGACCGGCGTCGCCGCCAATGAGGTGACCTCGCTCGGCTGCCACACTGATCTGTGGAACCCATGGACGGCGGATTTTTCATCATTGGTCGACAGGCTGGACTGGCGCTGGCTGATGGTGCCGGTGCGGCCAGCCAGTGATCGCCTCGGCCCGATCCTGCCCGCGCTTGCCGTGCGAACCGGCCTTGACCCGCAAACGCCGGTCTTCTGCGGCCTGCACGATTCCAACGCCTCGTTGCTGCCGCATCTTCTCTCCGACAAACCGCCTTTCTCCGTCGTCTCGACCGGCACCTGGGTGGTGTCGATGGCGGTTGGCGGCAAACAGATTGCGCTGGATGCGGCACGCGACACGCTGGTCAATGTCAACGCACTCGGCAGTCCCGTCCCCTCGGCACGCTTCATGGGTGGCCGCGAGTTTTCCATGCTGACGAAGGACCAGCCGGAGCAGTGGAGCGAAGATGATGTCGGCGCCGTGCTGATGCGGAAGGTGCTGCTGCTGCCATCGACCCAGCAAGGGTCGGGGCCGTTCCCGCATCAGACCGCGACATGGCTCAACGCCGACGGGATGAAAAGTGGCCAGCGCTTTGCCGCCATCTCATTCTATCTGGCGCTGATGACGGCGACCTGCCTCGACCTGATCGGTGCCGACGGCCCGACTACTGTCGAAGGCCCCTTTGCCCGCAACCGGCTCTTTGTCGGCATGCTAGCAGCCAGCACGGGACGCGCCGTCGTTGCGTCCGAGGCCGCCACCGGCACCAGCATCGGCGCTGCCTTGCTGGCAACGGATCAACTGACGGCGCAGGGCAAAGGCGAAAGAATGGAGCCGCCGGCCGACCCGGCCTGGGCCGACTACGCCAACGCCTGGCGCGCGGCGGTCGAAGCGCAGGGCCAGGGTCTATCTGATTGAGCATGATCTCGGACAAACGGTTTCCGTTTGTCCGAGGAAACCGAAACCCACTTTTCGGGATCATGCTCAGCTACAAAATCCGCTTGCCGAAGGCCGACATGACGAAGTTGACGACATCGGTGCCGATCCGGGGCTTCAGAGCCGCGGTCAGGCCGGAAACATCCATCGACAGCAGTCCGCCGGAGAGCGCGATCGCCTCCATCGCCTGATGCGTCTCGCGCACGGTGAGCCCGCCGGAGCCCGCCGCCCAGCCTGCGAATTCGGTAGCGGTAGGCGAGTAACTGACATGGAAGCCTTGCGTGCCGGAGGTGGCGACGCGGATCGCCTCATGCATCAGGTCGCGCATGCCCATGGCGTCGATGTCGGTCATGGTGAAGGCGGAGACGCGCGAATCCTTCAGCACCCGTGCCTCGGCCGGATCGGCGTGGCGCAAGCCGACGATGACGACATTCTCCGGCGACATTTGCGGCTGCAACGCGCCCGCCTTGTGGTCGAGGCCGAGTGTGCGCGCCAGCACCGAGCCTTCCGGCAGGTCGATGCCGTCCTCTTCCTCGGGCATCAGGGCGGCGATGGAATCGATCCAGATCAGGCCGAAGGAATGCGTCGCGCGCGCCGTCGCGGTCAGCGCCTTGTGGGCGATGCGACGGTCGGCGCCGGCGGCAAGCCGAATCAGTCCCGATGGCGGCCGCTCGACATCGGCCAACTCGACGACGTCGAAATTCATCGCTTCCAGCCGCGCGCCGGTGCCTTCCCGAGCCAGGATGCCGGCAGCCCCTTGCTCGGCCGTGATCTGCACCATCTTGCGGCCGGAAAAGTCCTCGACGTCGTGCATCGGGGCCTTCTCGACATATTCCGAGGTCATCGCCAGCAGCATGGCGCCATAGCTCATGCGGAAGGCGACACGGTCGCCGACGGCCGGCGGCGGATCGGCATCGCCGACATCCAGCAGCAGATGGTCGCTGGAGGCGCCGAGCACCCGTATCCCCTTGGCGATCGGTGTCAGGCCTTCGACCAGCACGTCCTCGCGGCCGATATTGGCAATGGCGCGCAGCCTGTCGCCCTGGTCGGGGAAGATCGGCTGGTTGCCGAAGGCGTCGTAGCCGGATTGGCCGATCGGCCGTGACGGCTTGAGCTTGACCTCGATGATGTCGCTGGTCAGCCGGCAGGCATCGGGTTCCAGCTCGGCCCAAGGCGTGTCGCGGAAGGTTTCGACGCCGCCTTGCAGGATCGCCTCGCCTATCCGCAGATTGTTGATGCCGGCCGGCAGTCTGCCTTCGAGCAGCAAAGGCAGCGACGACGAGGCGCCGCCGGAAATCACGTCGAGGCTTTTGCCGGACAGGCGCTCGGTCTTGTAGGCATGGGCGACGAGTTGGCCGAGATTTTCCGGCGTCGGCATGATGGCGCCGAAGCAGCCGAGATTGGTGCCGATGCCGGCGATGCGCACCCCTTTGTACCGCAGGATCTGCTCGACCGTCGGGATCAGGTCGTTCGGCCAGATGCCTTCGCGGAGATCGCCGAGGTCGATCATCAGCATGATGTCGTGGACCCGGCCCATGCGCTCGGCGATGCGCGAAATCTCGCGGATGGTGGCGAGTTCCGACTGCAGGCTGATGTCGACGGTGCGCACCACTTCCTCGACACGGGCCATCGGCGGGCTCCGCAACAGCATGATCGGCGCGTTGATGCCGCTGTCGCGCAGCCGGCGGATGTTTTCGAAGCGCGATTCGGCGATGCCGGCGACACCGCCGCGCAGCATGGCGCGCGCCACTTGCGGCATGCCGCAAGTGCCCTTGGTGACGCCGAAGACCTTGATGCCCGAGAGCGCGCAGCGCTCGACGATCGTGCGCGCATTACGCTCGATGCGGCCAAGGTCGATGGCGACTTGCGGTCCCGACATCCTAGCCCCCGTAGACCAGCCCTTGCGGATCGATCTCCGGCTTGCGGCCGGCGACGAGGTCGGCAAGGAATTTTCCCGAGCCGCAGGCCATGGTCCAGCCGACATGGCCGTGGCCAGTGTCGAGATAGAGATTCTCATAGCGTGCCTGGCCGATGACCGGCACGGAGTTCGGCATCATCGGCCGCAGGCCTGCCCACAGCTCCGCCTTGTTCTCATCGAAGGCGCCGGGGAACAGATCCTTGCCGGTCCTGAACATGGCGGCGAAATCGCTTGGCTTGTGCGAGCGGTCGAAACCGGTAAATTCGGCGGTCGAAGCCAGTCGCAACCGGTTGCCCAGCCTGGAATAGGCGATCAACTGATCCTCGTCGGCGCCGCCCATGGTCGGACCCTTGCTCTCGTCCTCCAGGGGAATCGTCGCGGTATAACCCTTCACCGGATAGACAGGCAGGTCGATGCCGTAGCGGCGGCCGAGCAGGCCGCTTTCCGGTCCCATCGAGATGACCACGGCATCGCCGGCGACCGGTCCGGCCGAAGTCATCACCGCGCGCACCCGGTCGCCCTCGATGTCTAGACCCTCGACCGTGGTGCCGTAGAGAAATTTCACGCCGAGCTTTTCGGCTGAATAGGCCGCTAATTTTTCCACGAACTGCCGGGAATCGCCGGTCTGGTCTATCGGCGAATAGACGCCGCCGGCGATCTTTTCCTTCACGCCGGCAAGACCCGGTTCAAGCTCGACCAGCCGCTCGCGGCCGACGATCTCGATCGGCAGGCCATGCTCGGCCAGATAGCGATAATTGTCGGTGCCGGTGTCGAGACTGTGCTGCGAGCGGAAGAAATAGAGGATGCCCTTCTTGCGCTCGTCATAGTGAATGCCGGTATCGGCGGAGATGGCGTTGATGCAGTCGCGCGAATAGAGCGCCAGGCGCAACTTGACCCGGCTGTTGGCGCGCAGGCGCTCTTTCGTGCACTGGCGCAGGAAGCGCAGGCTCCAGGCGAGGAAATAGGGATCGAAGCGCAGCCGGACCTTGATGCCGAGATCATGGTTGTAGAGCGCGCGCAGGAATGTCTTCAGCGCCGCCGGCGAGGCCCAGGCGGTGGCGTCCCCCGGCGACACCAGACCGGCGTTCGATTGGCTGGTGCCGCGAGCCGGCGCCGGATGGCGCTCGATCACGGTGACCTCGTGCCCGTCTCTGGCCAGATAGAAGGCGGCCGCCGTACCGACGACACCGGCCCCGAGCACCGTTATTTTCATGCCATCCCCCAAAAGCTCCTCGCGGCGCAGCGCCTCCATGCCGTGCCGCGAATGCCTTCAATAGCGCTTCACCGCCCGCCTTGCGAGCCCTTGGGAGAACCCGGCTCAGCCCCGAGCGGAGTTCTTGCCGGTCAGGATGCGCTCCCAGGCGAGCGCGTCGGCAACGATCTGGTCGAGATCGTCGCGTTGCGGGGCCCAGCCGAGTTCCGCGCGGGCGAGATCCGAATTGGCAACCACCGCCGCAGCGTCGCCGGGACGACGATCGCCCATCTTCACCTCGAAATCATGGCCAAAGGCGCGCCGCACGCTGTCGATGACCTCGAGCACCGAGTAGCCATGGCTGTAGCCGCAATTGGCGACGAGGCTTTGTCCCCCGGCGCGCAGCCGCTGCAGGGCCAGGCGATGCGCCGCCGCCAGGTCGCTGACATGGATGTAGTCGCGTGTGCAGGTGCCGTCCGGCGTCGGATAATCGGTGCCGAACACCTGCATGAACGGCCGCTTGCCGAGCGCCGTCTCGCAGGCGACCTTGATCAGATGGGTGGCGCCCGGCGTCGACTGACCGGTGCGGCCCTTCGGGTCGGCGCCGGCGACATTGAAGTAGCGCAGCGCGGTATAGCGCAGGCCGTGCGCGACCGCCGCATCGCGCAGCATCCATTCGCTCATCAGCTTGGACAGGCCATAGGGCGATTCCGGGGCCAGACGGGCGTCCTCGCGCACTGGCTCCAGTCCGGCGCCGCCATAGACGGCCGCGGTCGAGGAAAAGATGAAATTGGGCACGCCCTCGCGGACCGCGGTTTCGATCAGCGTGCGCGTCTTGCTGGTGTTGTTCTCATAATAACTGAGCGGGTCGGCGACCGATTCCGGGACCACGATCGAGCCGGCGAAATGGATGATCGCGTCGACCTTGTTTTCCCGGATGATCGAGCCGACCAATTCCTTGTCGGCGACATCGCCAACCACCAGCTTCGCCTCCGGCGCCACCGCCCATTCGAAGCCGGTCGAAAGACGGTCGAGAACGACCACGCTCTCGCCGGCATCCAGCAGCTCCCAGACCATGTGACTGCCGATATAACCGGCGCCGCCTGTTACCAAAACTGTCATCCGCGACCTCGCATCTCAAGATTTATCGGAAACTGTCTCAACCCCCGCCTTACTGGAAAGCCTGCCGCCTGGCCATTACAACTCATGGTAACCGGCATCGCCGGTATGTGGCATCGTCCTGAAACAAAGTTGATCCACATCAAGGGAATAGGCCACGATCCGTGGTCGTTAGGAACAGGTCCGGGGCGTGGCATTTTGACCAAGAAGGCCCGGTGGACGACCAATAGGGCAATGATTATGATCCCGCGCAAAAATTGGGAAGCCGACATGAACTATCAGCGGTTCTTCGAGGAAGCGATCGACCAGCTCCACGCAGAGCGTCGCTATCGCGTCTTCGCCGACCTCGAGCGTATCGCGGGCAAGTTTCCGCGCGCCATCTGGCGTTCCAACGGCCGCGCCGAGGAAATCACCGTCTGGTGCTCCAATGACTATCTCGGCATGGGCCAGCATCCCGACGTCATCGCCGCGTTCCAGAATGCGGCCGGCAAAATGGGTTCGGGCGCCGGCGGCACCCGCAACATTTCCGGCACCAGCAACCCGCTGGTCGAGCTCGAACTGGAGCTCGCCGACCTGCACGACAAGGAAGCGGCACTCGTCTTCACCTCAGGCTTCGTGTCCAACGAAGCGTCGATCTCGACCATCGCGCGGCTTTTGCCCAATTGCCTGATCATCTCGGACGAACTTAATCACGCCTCGATGATCGAAGGCGTGCGGCGCTCGGGCGCCGAGAAGAAGATCTTCCGCCACAATGACGTCGCGCACCTGGAAAGCCTGCTGCAGGCGGCGGGCCGCGAACGCGCCAAGCTGATCGTCTTCGAAAGCGTCTATTCGATGGATGGCGACATCGCGCCGATCAAGCAGATCGTCGAACTCGCCGAACGCTACAACGCCATGACCTATATCGACGAAGTGCATGCCGTCGGCATGTACGGACCGCGCGGCGGCGGCATCACCGAGCGCGAAGGCCTTGCCGACCGCATCGACATCATCGAAGGCACGCTCGCCAAGGCATTCGGCACGCTCGGCGGCTACATCACCGGCACCAGTGCCGTGATCGACGCCGTGCGCTCCTATGCGCCGGGCTTCATCTTCACAACGGCGCTGCCGCCGGCGATCGCGGCTGCCGCGACCACGTCGATCCGCCATCTCAAGCGCTCGCAGGCCGAGCGCGACGCCCAGCAACAGCAGGCCGCGAGGACCAAGCAGATCCTCTCTGCCGCCGGCCTGCCAGTGATGGAATCGGCCACCCATATCGTGCCGGTCCTGGTTGGCGATCCGGAACTCTGCAAGATGGCCAGCGACCGCCTGCTCGGCGTTCACGGCCTTTACATTCAGCCGATCAACTACCCGACCGTGCCGCGCGGCACCGAGCGGCTGCGCATCACGCCGACGCCGTTCCACTCCGATGCACTGATCGCCGAGTTGCAGGACGCTCTGGTCGAGACCTGGGATGCGCTCGGCATTCCCTATGGCTCCGCCGGTCGGCCGTCCGTGGCCAAGAGCGACCGGATCATTCCCCTGCTGGTGCCCAAGTCGGGCGGCTGAAGCCGTTTGAAACTCTACTCCGGCGGCCATCTGACACAGTTTTCTGCGCTTCCGCCGCTCACGGACCCAAATGTCCTCTGCGCTCCGGTTCTCGAAAACCGCGCCAGTTGACTCACCGGAGCGACTTTCAATCCGGCTTCAGGGCATCAAACAGTCTTCATCCAATTCGCCAGACGATGCGCCGCTTCCTCGATCTGGTCGAGGCGGCGGTGGAAACACAGCCTGAGGAAGGCTTCGCCGCCGGGGCCGAAGGCGGTGCCGGGAGCCAGGCCGACATTGGCCTTGTCGACAATGTCGAAGGCAGCAGTGCGTGAATCTGTGATGCCGTCGACCGTGAAGAAAAGATAGAACGCGCCTTGCGGCACGGTGAACCGGGCGCGGCCCGTGGCGCCGAGAATACCGCAGACCAGGTCGCGCGCCTTCCTTGCCCGCTCGACCTGTTCGGCAACGAAGGCATCGCCCTCATCAAGGGCGGCAACCGCGCCACGCTGCATGAATTGGGCAACGCCGGAGTTGGAATACTGGATCAGGTTCTCGAACACCTGCTGCAAGGCGGGATGGGTCTTGATCCAGCCGACGCGCCAGCCGGTCATCGCCCAGTTCTTGGAAAAACTGTTGACGAACAGGATGCGGTCTTCCGCCGTGGCGATGTCGAGGAAGGACGGCGCACGGCCGTGGCCGTAGTGGAACAGCGAATAGATCTCGTCGGCGATGATCCAGAGGTTCTTCGCGCGCGCCAGATCGAGGATCGCCTGCAAGGTCTCGTGATCGGCGGTCCAGCCGGTCGGGTTCGACGGCGTGTTGATGAACAGCGCCTTGGTGCGCGGCGTGATCGCCGCCGCGATCTTTTCGATGTCGCAGGACCAGCCATTGCCGGAATGGTCGAGCGTGACAGCCACAGGAACGGCTCCCGATATCGCCGCCGCGGCGTCGAAATTCGGCCAGGCCGGCGACAGATAGATGACCTCGTCGCCGGCACCGGCGAGCGCGTCGAGTGCCAGCTGGATGGCGTGCATGCCGGACCCGGTGACAATGAACTGCTCCTCGGGAAACGTCTTGCCGAAATGCCTGGCATAGTAGCGGGAAAGCGCCTGCCTGAGATCGGGGATGCCCCTCTGCCAAGTATAGAACGTCTCGCCGCCGGCCAGCGCCTTCGACGCGGCATCGGTGATGAAGGCCGGCGTCGGCAGGTCGCCCTCACCGGCCCAAAGCGGGATCATGCCCTCGCGCAGGCGGCCGTAATTGACGACGGCGACAATGCCGCTTTCGGGCGCGGCGCGTGCTTCGGCGCGAAGGCTGTCGATCAGGGTCATGGGCGGGTCCGTTCCGATCTCGGGCGTTGATCAGCGCTCCTTACCAGATGCGAAAACAGAAAACCCCGGCCGTGAACGACCGGGGTTTTGGTCCAGAAGAACCTGATCTGTCTATCTCTTGGCGAGCAGGTCGCGAATTTCGGTGAGCAGCGCGACATCGGCGGGGGGCGGAGCGGCCGGCGCGGCGGGCTTCTCGCGCTCAAGCCGCTTGCGCATATTGTTCACCGCCTTGACCATCAGGAAGATGATGAAAGCAAGGATGGTGAAGTTCAGCGCGACGGTTATGAAACTGCCATACGCGAAAACAGCACCTTGCTTTTTGGCGTCCACCAGCGAGGTGGCGTTGACGGCCGAGGAGAGCCCCAGGAAATAGTTGTTGAAGTCCAGGCCGCCGAAAATCGCGCCGACGATCGGCATGATGATGTCGTTTACGAGGGAATCGACGATCTTGCCAAAGGCCGCGCCGATGATGACGCCGACCGCAAGGTCCATCACATTGCCCTTGGAAATGAATTCCTGGAACTCTTTCAGCATTCGACCCTCCTTGTCATGACCGGCCGAGCTGCCGTTTCCCGTCCTCAGGCATCGACCCTAAGAACAAACATAACAAAAACCTCCGGCTGCAACATCGGCAAAAGGCAGAAAGCAACCGGTTTCCCGTTACCCGACGGCCATCCGTTAAAGCGCGTCACGCCGTGCTTTGAGCCTTTTGTTTTTGTGCATGCCGTTGCCCAAAGCTGCTGCGATCTTTGGTCGACATGCATCGGAATCACAGCCTTCATGCACCCAAAGCCGTGATGGACTCGGAAGCCAAGCTGTGATTGCGTCTGGGCAAGCCGGGTTGAAATTCGGCAAAGGGAGGATATTGCCGGCGTGCAGGGCTTGTTCATCGTCATCATCGCGATCGCCTATGTGACGCTGCTGTTCGCCATCGCCAGCCTGGGCGACCGCCGCTCGGCCATTTCCGAGCCAAGCCGGGCCCGGCCCTTCATCTACGCGCTCAGCCTCGCCATCTACTGCACGTCCTGGACGTTCTTCGGCTCGGTCGGCCTCTCCTCCGAACGCGGCCTCGAATTCCTCGGCATCTATACCGGCCCGGTGCTGGTGTTCGTGTTCGGCTTTCCTCTGCTCAACCGCATCGTGCGGCTGGCCAAGACCGAGAAGATCACCTCGATCGCCGACTTCCTCGGCGCCCGCTACGGCAAGAGCTTCACTGTCGCGGCGATCGCCACGCTCATCGCCACCATCGGCGCGGTGCCCTATATCGCGCTGCAGTTGAAGGCGATTTCCGGTTCGGTCAGCCTGATGGTCGAGCACTATACGGGATCGCCGCCCTCCTTCGATCCCTTCGTCAGCGACATCTCGCTGGTCGTCGCCATGCTGCTGGCGCTGTTTGCGGTGCTGTTCGGCACGCGCCACGCCGACGCAACCGAACACCAGGACGGGCTGGTGCTGGCGGTGGCCGTCGAAACCGTGGTCAAGCTTGCCGCCTTCCTGGCGATCGGCCTGATGGTCACCTTCCTGATCTTCGGCGGCCCAGGCGACATATTCGACAAGCTCGCCCAGAATGCGCAGGTTCGGCAGGCGATGAGCTACAACACCTCGCTGGCCACCTGGCTGGTGCTGACTTGCCTGAGCGGCTTTGCCATCATCATGCTGCCGCGGCAGTTCTACGTTACCATCGTCGAGAACCGCGGCGAAGCCGAACTGCGAACCGCGACATGGGTGTTTCCGCTCTACCTCGTGGCGATCAATCTGTTCGTGCTGCCGATCGCCTTTGCCGGCCTGTCGCTGGTCGGCACGGGGACCAGCAGCGATCTCTACGTGCTGTCGCTGCCCTTGTTCAGCGGCCATGACGTGCTGGCGATGGCGGCTTTTATCGGCGGCCTGTCGGCGGCAACCGCCATGGTGATCGTCGAAAGCGTAGCGCTGTCGATCATGATTTCCAACGACCTCGTCATTCCGCTGTTCGTACGCCGCCTGCTCAAGACATCGACTTCCGAGAACGAAGACTGGTCGACGCTCATCCTCAACGTGCGGCGCGGGGCGATCTTCATCCTGCTGTTCATCGCCTTCCTCTACTATCGCGAGAGCACCAACAGCGTGCGCCTGTCGTCGATCGGCCTGATGTCGTTCGCCGCCATCGCCCAGTTCGCACCCGCCCTGATCGGCGGACTGATCTGGCGCGGCGCCAATGGCCGGGGTGCAGCGCTGGGCATGGTCGCTGGCATCCTCGTCTGGGGCTACACACTGCTGTTTCCATCGCTTGCCGCGCCCGATACCGGCATCATCGTGCACGGGCTGTTCGGCTTCGAGGCGTTGCGGCCGCAGGCGCTGTTCGGCACCGTCGCCGAACCGCTGAACCACGGCGTATTGTGGAGCCTGTCGATCAACGCGGTGTTCTTCGTGCTGGGTTCCCTCTCGCGCGCGTCGGTGCCGCTGGAGCGCATCCAGGCGTCGATCTTCGTGCCGCGCGATGCCAGCCCGATGCCCAGCCTGCGCCGCTTTCGCACCGCCATCACCGTCAACGACCTCAAGGATACGATCGGGCGCTATCTCGGCGTCGAGCGCACCGAGCGCTCCTTCCAGTCGTTCGAAAAGACCAACGGCACCTCGCTGCACGGCAACGAGCAGGCGAGTATGGACATCATCCGCTTTTCCGAGCAACTGCTGGCCAGCGCCGTCGGCTCCTCCTCGGCACGGCTGATCCTGTCGCTGCTGTTTCGGCGCCACGACCGCGAATCCAGGGATGCCTTCCGCTTGCTCGACGACGCCACCGAGGCGCTGCAGCACAACCGCGACCTGCTGCAGATCGCGCTCGACCAGATGGAACAAGGCATCACCGTCTTCGACCGCGACTTCCGCCTGATCTGCTGGAACCGCCAGTACCGGGCGCTGTTCGACCTGCCCGACGAGATGGGCCAGGTCGGCGTCTCGCTCGACCGCATCCTGCGCCATCTTGCCGAGCGCGGCGACATTCCGGCAGAGCAGCGCGTGGCAATGCTCAACCGGCTGACCAGTTTCGTCAGCCCGTGGCAGATGGAGTTGAAGACCAGCGGCCGCATCCTGGAGCTGCGCTCCAACCCGATGCCGGACGGCGGCATCGTCGCCACCTATGCCGACATTTCCGGACGGGTCGAACAGGATCTGGCGCTGAAACGCGCCAATGAATCGCTGGAGCAGCGCGTCAAGACCCGCACCATCGAGCTGACTAGGGTCAACGAGGAGTTGACCCGGGTCAACGAGGAACTGGCGCAGGCGCAGATGCTGGCCGAGGAGGCCAATCTGGGCAAGACGCGCTTCCTCGCCGCCGCCGGCCACGACATCCTGCAACCGCTGAACGCCGCCCGGCTTTATTGTTCGTCGCTGATCGAGAAAGCCGGCAAGGGGCCTGCCGGCAAGGCAGCGGTCAACATCGAATCTTCACTGGAATCGGTCGAGACCATTCTCGGTGCCGTGCTCGACATCTCCCGCCTCGATGCCGGTGCGATGAAGCCGGACGATAGCGCCTTCAACCTCGACGGGCTGCTGCGCCAGATCGGCAATGACTTCCGGCCGCTCGCCGCCGAAAAGAAGCTTGAGTTGACGATCATGCCGTCATCACTGACCGTGACGACGGACCGTAATTTGTTGCGCCGGCTGATCCAGAACCTCGTCTCCAACGCCATCAAATATACGCGCCACGGCCGTGTGCTGGTCGGCGTCAGGCGGCGCGGCGAGCTGGCCGAGATCCAGGTGATCGACACCGGCATCGGCATCGCCGGCGACAAGCTGAACACCGTCTTTCGCGAGTTCACCCGGCTCGACGAAGGCGCGCGCGAGGCCGAAGGCCTCGGTCTCGGCCTCTCCATCGTCGACCGCATCGCCCGGGTGCTGCGCCTGGAGATCCGGATCTTCTCCAATCCGGGCAAGGGCACGCGCTTTTCCGTCATCCTGCCCGTGGCGGCCGTGCAGGAGACGCGGCGCGAAATCGAAACCAGGGCTCCTGCCCGCGCGACCGCTTCGCTGGCCGGGCTGCACGTGCTGTGCATCGACAACGACGCTCGCATCCTCGAAGGCATGAGGCTCCTGCTCGAAGGCTGGGGCTGCAACGTCGACACGGTGTCGGGCTCAAAGGATCTGGAGAGCGCCGCAATGCACCGGCCGGACATCGTCCTTGCCGACTACCATCTCGACGGCGAAACCGGTCTCGATATCATCGCCAGGCTGCGCGCGATCCATGGCGATAACCTGCCGGCCGTGCTGGTCACCGCCGACCGCTCCAACGAGGTGCGCACGGCTGCGGGCGGGCTAGAGATTCCGATGATCAACAAGCCGCTCAAACCGGCGGTGCTGCGCACGATGATGGCCAGGGTCAGACCGCTGGCATCGGCGGCGGAATAATGTCAAAGGGCGGCCGGCCAGAGCCGGCGGTCTCAGCCCCGATAACCGAGGCTTTCGAGGTAGGCGCAGAACATGTCGGCCATGCCATCGGCGTAGCTTTCGATCTCGCCTGGCGTTCGAGGACTTCCCGAAAAATCCTTTCCCACCGCGCTGAGTGTCGTGATGATCAGGTCTCCCGCCAAGGCGCGGACGGCTTCCCCAGCCTCGGGCAATACCTCCCGCAGGAAGGTCTCGACGATGCGCGCTCCCGAGGCTCTCGCCTCGTGCGCTTCGGGCGCGTCGCGGTAAAGGGGTGCGGCGTCGTTGAGCGCCACGCGCACCGCAGCCTCTTCGCACTCCGAGCGGATGAAGGCGTGAACCAGCGCACGCAGTCGTTCGAGCGGTGGCTGCTGGTCGTTTTCGAGTATGGTGCGCAACAGGCCACCCGTCTGCCGCCATTCGTCGCTCTGGAGCCTGAACAGAAGCGCGGCCTTGTTCGGGAAATACTGGTAGAGCGAGCCGACACTCACCCCGGCTTTTTCGGCGACGCGCGTGGTGGTGAAACGCCGCACGCCTTCGCTCGCCAAAACCTGAACAGCAGCCTCCAAAATCGCGGCGACGAGCTCCGTGGCGCGAGTCTGTTTTGGCTGTTTTCGGGAGGAAATTGAAAGGCTTACGCGTCCTGCCATGTTGCGTCCCAGCAATGCGAATTGGAAACCTGAAGGAATATTCGTATTTTCAGCACGACACAAGACGCAGTCATTTTTCGAACGGAGACTTTCATGACAACGCTCACCAACGCCCCGCTTGCACCCCTGCTGGCTCGCCTGTTCAAGGAGGCCGGTGCGGCGACCAGCCCCGCGCTCACCGCACTCTCGCGCGAACAGCGGGCGCGTCTCACGCGCAGCAAGACCGACTATGTCGATCTCTATGGACGGCTGAAGGATCTCTGGCTCGCGATCTCGCCGGAGACCGGCACGCTGCTCTACATGCTGGCACGCGGCAGCGGCGCGCGTGTCATCATCGAGTTCGGAACTTCGTTCGGCATCTCGACGCTCTATCTTGCCGCGGCGCTGCGGGACAATGGCGGCGGCAGCCTGATCACGACCGAGTTCGAGCCGTCCAAAGTCATGCGGGCCAAGGCCAACCTGACTGAGGGCGGTCTCATCGACCTGGTGGAGATCCGAGAGGGAGACGCGCTGCAGACGCTGAGCGCGGACCTGCCGGATACGATCGACCTGCTGCTGCTCGACGGCGCCAAGGCGATCTATCCGGAGATCCTGAGCCTCATCGAGAGCCGCCTGAGGCCGGGTGCATTGGTCATCGCCGACAACGCCGATTTCTGCCCCGAATATCTGGAACGCGTGCGCTCGCCGGCGTCGGGTTACATGTCCACGCCCTTCGGCGAGGATGTCGAACTATCCGTGCGGCTCGGCTGAACGGTCCCACCGCCGCATAGGATTCAACCACGCGGCATTCCGCTGGTGGCGATCACGTCTCGGCCTTGGCGCCGCCATCAGCCGGGTGCGGCAGCCTGCAAGCGGATCCGGAAGGATCGGAGTGCGAGTGCGGAGCAGCCGACACCGAGCATCCGCCCGCAGCCTGATCGCCAAATCCGCTAGCTGAACAAGGTAAGCGCGGGGGATTGCGGCGATCAGCCCGCCGGCTGCAGCGGGTCGCTGCCGATCTTGGACAGAAGGATCACCGCCTGGGTGCGGCTGTCGACGCCGAGCTTCTGCAGGATGGCGGAGACATGCGCCTTGATGGTCGCCTCGGAGACGCCGAGTTCATAGGCGATCTGCTTGTTGAGCAGGCCCTCGGCCAGCATGCCGAGCACGCGGGTCTGTTGCGGCGTCAACGCCTGCAGGCGCTTGATCAGGTCGGATATTTCGGGATCGCGCTCGACGCCGAGATCGACGCCGACGGGTGCTGCAATGTCGCCGGCAAGCACCGTCTGCACGGCGCTGCGGATCTCCTCCATGCTGGCCGATTTGGAGATGAAGCCGGAAGCGCCGAGATCGAGCGCCCGCCTGATGGTCGCCGGATCGTCATGCGCAGACACCACGACCAGTGGCACCGCCGGATGGATTCCACGCAGCGAGATGAGGCCGGAGAGGCCGCTGGCGCCCGGCATCGACAGGTCGAGCAGCACCAGATCGACATCCTCGTTGGCCACGACCAGCGCCTTGGCGCTCTCGAAATCGCCGGCCTCGTGGATGGCGGCGACATTGCCTATGCCGGCGAGTGCTTCGCGCAGCGCACCGCGAAACAGCGGGTGATCGTCGGCGATGACGAAAGAATAGCCTGACGGCAAATGTCCCTCCCCGAATCCCCCAATGGTTTTTTAGCTTTTTTTGGGACCAGTTGGACGATTATGAGGGGCTGCGCGCTGTTTTCAAGCGGCAAAGCCAGCGCGCCGCGTTTTCCCTTGTTAGAGCGCTCAGGTCTTCTGCGAGTTGAGCTGGGCGCCGTTGTCCTTGTCCATATCCTTGACGATGCCCATGAAGCCGCGCAGGAAGCGCTCCATGTAGCTCATCGTCTTGTTGAAATCCTCCTCGCTCGGCAATTTCGATTCGAGGCGGGCGGAGAGCGAATTCTCGAGTTTGGTGACGCGCTCGTCCATCGCCTTCATCGAGGCTTGCAAGCGGTCGACCTCGTCCTGGAAAGCGGCGCGTTCGTCGGCCGCCATCTTGCAGACGAGCTGGCCGGAGCGCTCCTCGCAAATCGACATGGCGCCGGTCTGCGTATCCATGCGCACGTAGCCGTTGTCAGACTTTTCCAGCCGGTAGCGGTCGGTTTCTTCCGAATATGCTGAAGCCGCGACCAACGAAACGAGCGCGGCGGGGATCAAGATGTGATGCAGACGCATGTTGTCCTCCATGGCCAAGGCCTGAAATATCGCATGTTTGCGCCGGAAATGGGGAAGACCCTTGGCGTGGTCTTTCCCGCGTGGCTGGTTCGGACTATAGCGCAACCATGTCTCAGATTATCTACAAGATAACCCCGCAGGCGCCTTGGCGCGAGGCCGAAACAAATGGCCGCTTCACCGGCGCGCCGATCGATGTCGCCGACGGCTTCATCCATTTCTCCACGGCGGCGCAGGTCAAGGAAACGGCGGCAAGGCACTTTGCCGGCCAGACCGACCTTCTGCTGGTGGCCATCGACGGCGCCAGCCTGGGTGCTGCTTTGAAATACGAGGTTTCACGCGGCGGCGCGCTGTTTCCGCATCTTTATGGTCCGCTCGACCTCAAGGCCGTGCTGTGGGTGCGACCGCTGCCGATTGGCGCCGATGGCGTGCATCGGTTTCCGGCATTGGAGGCCGAATGAGCGTGCTCGACCGGCTCGGCCAGAAGCTGCTGTTCGCCTTCGATCCGGAAACCGCGCATGGCCTGTCGATCGCGGCGCTGCGATGCGGTCTGCCGGTGGCCGGGCGCCCGCTGCGCGACGACAGGCTGAAGGTGACGGTCGGCGGCCTCGAGTTTCCAAATCCGCTCGGCATGGCCGCGGGCTACGACAAGAACGCCGAGGTGCCCGACGCGCTTCTAGGCCTGGGTTTCGGCTTTGCCGAGGTTGGTACGATTACGCCGCTGCCGCAGGCCGGCAACCCGAAGCCGCGCATCTTCCGCCTGACGGCCGACGATGCGGTGATCAACCGGCTGGGCTTCAACAATGAAGGCCACGCGGCCGCCGAAAAACGCCTTGCCGCGCGCAAGGGGCGTGGCGGCATCGTCGGCGTCAACATCGGCGCCAACAAGGACAGCACCGACCGCATCTGTGATTATGAGCGCGGCGTCGTCCGGTTTGCGCAATACGCCAGCTATCTCACCGTCAACATCTCGTCGCCCAACACGCCGGGCCTGCGCAACATGCAGGCGCGCGAGCAGCTTGGCGAACTTTTGTCGCGTGTCATGGCCGCGCGCGCCACCGCAACAGCCCAGCCGCCGGTCTTCCTGAAGATCGCGCCGGATCTGGTCGAGGCCGAGCTGGAAGACATCGCCGCCGAGGTCACCGAGAAGCGGATCGACGGCGTCATCGTCTCCAACACCACCATTTCGCGGCCGGCGCTGCGCAGCGGCAACGCCGCGCGCGAGACCGGCGGACTCTCCGGCAAGCCGTTGTTCGATCGCTCGACCATCGTGCTGGCCAGGATGCGCAAGCTGCTCGGGCCGGAGCTTGCCATCATCGGCGTCGGCGGCGTCGATTCCACCGACACGGCACTGGAAAAGATCCGCGCGGGTGCTGATCTCGTCCAGCTCTACACCAGCATGATCTATGCCGGACCGGCATTGCCGGGCCGCATTGTCGCCGGGATGGCGCGCTTTGCCGACACGGAACGGCTCGGATCCATTCGCGAGTTGCGCGACAGCCATCTCGATCGATGGGCAATGAGGCCGCTCAGCTGAACGCTGTCCGCATTCGCAGCCGCAGGATGGTCAGCAGGCTGAAGCCGCGCGCGAGCAGAAAAATGTGCAACGCCGCCCAAAGTCCATTGTTGCCGAAGGCCGGCACAAGGGTCAGCAGCGCGGCCGCGAAAACGAGGAACGACAGCAGCATCATGTTGCGCATGTCGCGCGACCAGGTCGCACCGATGAAGACGCCATCCATCTGGAACGCCAGCACACCGCTCAGCGCGGTAAAGGCTGCCCACGGCAGGTAGATGTCGGCCACCGAACGGACTTCATGCGACGTCGTCACGAGGGCAACCAGATTGGCGCCACTAAACAGCAGCACGAGAGTGGCCGCACCCGCCAGCCCAAAGCCCCAGAACAAGGTCAGCCGCACCGCCTGCCGGAAGGGCGCGGCGGCGCGCGCGCCGACGGCACGGCCGGCCAGCTGTTCGGCGGCGGTGGCAAAGCCATCGAGGAAGTAGCCGGCAACGAGAAAGAAGTTCATCAGCACGGCGTTGGCGGCCAGCGTCACTGTGCCGAACTGCGCGCCCTGGCGGGTGAACAGGGCGAAGGCGGCGAGCAGCGAGAACGAGCGGATCATGATGTCGCGGTTGAGCGACAGCATGCGCACAAAGGCAGCCATGTCGAGCAGGCGATGTCGCGGCAAGGGCGGCGTCGCCCGGAACCGCCTGAAAACGATCGCGAGACCAAGCAGCATGGCAAGGAATTCACCGGCGACAGTCGCCCAAGCGACACCGGCGACGCCCCAGCCGAGCTTCAGGCCAAGCAGGAAGCAGAGCGCGATATTGATGCCGTTCAGCACCAATTGCAGCATCAAACCGAGTCCGCCCTCGCCGCGTCCCAGCACATAGCCAAGGATGGCATAATTGATCAGCGAGAAGGGTGCGGCGAGCAGCCTGATCCTGATGTAGACGCCCATCGCCTCGCTGACGCGCGGTTCGGCGCCCATGAATTTCTGCCCGGCGATGGCGACCAGCGGCGCAAGTGCCGCGAGCACGATGCCGGCGACGACCGCGATCAGCACGGCGCGCCAGAACACCGCCTGTTCCTCCAGAGCATCGCCGCGCCCGAACGCCTGGGCGACGAGACCGGTGGTGCCGGAGCGTAGGAAATTGAAGGTGGTGAAGACGACGTCGAAGACCAGCGCGCCGGCCGCCAGCCCGCCGAGCAAGGCGGCATCGCCGAACTGACCGACAACAGCCGTGTCGACCAGGCCGAGCATCGGCGTCGTCAGATAGGCAAGCGTCATCGGCACGGCGATGGCGAGCACGGACCGGTTGGTGACGACAAAAGATCCGAGACCAATTGAGGATCTGGCGTCGGCTGGATTGGCGCCTTTGTCCAAGGATTGCTGCCTTGCTGATTGCGGCTTGATCGAACCGCCGGTGTGCCCCATTTTCCCGGCATCGCGCAATCACTCTTGCCGCGAGGGCCAACCGAATTTCCCGGTCTGGCGCGAGCCCGCCGGATCCAGTTCATGCCCCTGCAGATCGTCCATCACCCCGACTACGACGCCGGCTTCGCGGTCAACCATCGCTTTCCGATGAGCAAATACCCGCTGCTGATGGACGCCTTGCATGCACGGGGACTGGCCGGGCCCGACGCGCTCAACACCGCGGAACCCGCGTCGGCATCATGGCTGAGACTTGCCCATGCGGCGCACTATGTCGACCAGGTCATCAGTTGCTCCGTGCCGGAAAGATCGAACGCGAGATCGGTTTCCCGGTGACTCCGCGTGTCTCGTTGCGCGCACGGCTTGCCGCCGGCGGCACGGTGCTGGCGGCGCGGCTGGCCCTGCGCCACGGCATCGCCTGCAACACCGCCGGCGGCAGCCATCATGCGCGGCGCGCGCAAGGCGCGGGCTTTTGCACCTTCAACGATGTCGCCGTCGCCGCGCTGGTCCTGCTCGACGAAGGCTCGGCGCGGAACATACTGGTCGTCGATCTCGACGTGCATCAGGGCGACGGCACGGCGGATATCCTCGCGGACGATCCGCGCGTGTTCACCTTTTCCATGCATGGCGACCGCAACCACCCCGTGCGCAAGGTCGCCTCCGACCTCGATGTCGCGTTGCCCGATGGCACGGGTGACGCGGCTTACATGGAGAGGCTCGCCGCCATCCTGCCGGAACTGTCCGCCCAGGCGCATTGGGACATCGTGTTCTACAATGCCGGCGTCGACGTCCATGCCGGGGATCGGCTTGGCCGGCTCTCGTTATCGGACGACGGCCTGCGCGCCCGCGACGACATGGTGATCCGCCACTTTCGCGCGCGGGGCATTCCGGTCTGCGGCGTCATCGGTGGTGGGTACTCCACGGACGTGCCCGCGCTTGCCGCACGCCACGCCATCCTGTTCGAGGCGGCCTCGCGCTACGCCTGATAGTCCTTCTTAAGCATGACCTTGCCCGAAAAACGGTTCCCACTTTTCGGGATCATGCTCTACTTCCGGTAGTTGGCGAGTCTCAGCAGGATGAAGGCCGGCACGACGATCGCCGCGCCGAGCAGGATGTAGCCCAGGAAGCGGTCGATGGCGTGGAAGCCCAGATTCCACAGGTCGATGAAGACCTTCTGGATGCCGTAGAACACATCCATCGGCGACCAGCCGAAGGCATTCATGACAAGGCCGACGAGGAACGACACGACTAGCAGTTTCAGGATCACCTTGAGCGGCGAGTCGCCGAGAAAGCGCGTCAGTGCGGACAAGGGCCGTCTCCAGATAGAGGTACCACAGACTCGAAGGTGTCGGCCCAGACATACGCACTTGGCTGGCCGGCTTCAAGCCGGCGGTTTTGCGGGATGCCGAACACCTCCACCATGGCGTGGCCGCAAGCAGTGCCAAGGTGCATGGCAGACCGCGGCCGCAGCCGATCCCGCTGGCTTATCTGTTTTCTAACCAATTGCCGCTATTCCCAATCGAATAGCGGGAGCAAGGCTTTTGGTGGAGACGGAAAAAAACACCGCGCGACGCGCCGTCATGCTGTCGGTGGTCGTCCCATGCTACAATGAGGTGGCCGGGCTGGCCGAACTGCATCGGCGGGTAACGGCCGCATGCCTGGAACAAGGTTCTTCCTACGAGATCGTCCTTGTCATCGACGGCGCGACCGACGGTACGCGCGAGGCTATTTTCCAGCTGGCCGAAAAGGACGACCATGTCGTTGCCATCGACCTTGCCCGCAATTACGGCCACCAGATCGCATTGAGCGCGGGGCTCGAGTTCTGTCGCGGCCAGCGCATTCTCATTCTCGATGCCGACCTGCAGGATCCGCCTGAATTGCTCGGCGCGATGATGACGAAGATGAACGAAGGTTTCGATGTCGTTTACGGCCAGAGGCTGACGCGCGACGGCGAAAGCTGGTTCAAGCTCGCTTCCGCCTCGATGTTCTATCGCCTGCTGCGCTGGATGGTCGACGTCGATATAGCCCCGAATACCGGCGATTTCCGGCTGATGAACCGCCGCGCGCTCGACCATCTGAACGCGATGCCCGAACGCTACAGGTTCATTCGCGGCATGGTGAGCTGGATCGGGCTGAAACAGGCGGCTTTCCCCTATGAACGGCACCGTCGCGTTGCCGGCACCACCCACTATCCCCTGAGGAAAATGGTTCTTCTGGCGGTCGACGCGATGACCAGCTTCTCGATCGTGCCCTTGCGGTTCGCCTCGCTGCTCGGAATGATGTTCGGGCTTCTGGGGCTGGTCGTGCTCGGCTACACCCTGTTCGAATGGTCGGTCGGAAACGTGTTGCCCGGCTGGACTAGCCTTGCCGCGATCATGCTGATCCTCGGCAGCGTCCAGCTTATGGTGCTGGGCATCTTCGGCGAGTATCTCGGGCGCATGTACATGGAGACAAAGCGGCGGCCGCTCTACTTCGTCAACGAGATCGTTTCCCGCAGCCAGGCAGCCGAGGACGGGAAATTGCCCGTCCATCGCCTGCAGGAAATGGCAAAGAGGGCGGCAGGTGCTTGAGGCGGAGTTCGACCGGGCGCAGCGGGAACGGCATGGGCAGGATGCGATCGGCTCTTCCGTCTAATTTCTCGCGGATGCTGCGATTTAGTGCCGTCGGGCTCCTCAACACGGCGCTCGGATATACGCTCATCCTGGCCGGGCTGGCGCTCGGCTTCGGCGATATCGCCTCCAACGCGACGGGCTATGCCGCCGGCCTCATCATCGGTTTCTTCCTCAACCGCCAATGGACATTCAGCCGTGCCGGCGGCTTTCGCCCTGGCGCGATCGTGCGATACGCGATCACCTTCCTTGTCGCCTACGGTGCAAACCTGGGGATCGTGGTCACCGCCATGTCTGCCGGCTACATCGAAAACCCGTTTGTCCATCTGGCGGGAAACTGCCTTTACTCGGTCATCTTCTATGTCGGCTCGGCCCGTTTCGTGTTCGTCGGCGGCGCGGATGATCCAGATCCCTTGACCGGAAAGAACGCGAAATGGCCTGGAGCCGCGACATGAACCAGACCAAAGCAATCTTGCTGGCCACGCCGTCACTCGAGGACGCACAGCGGAACAGGCTGATCTTTTGCCTGCTCACGGCCGGGGCGATGGCGGCGGCACTGGCCACCCAGGCCGGTTCCACCCTGCAGGATCCCGACAGTTGGTGGCAAGTGAAGGTCGGGCTGGATTTCCTGGCAAACCGGACATTTCCGACGGTCGACCCTTATTCCCACAGTTTTGCCGGCCAGCCGTGGATTGCCAAGGAATGGCTGGGGCAGGTCCTGCTGGCTCTTGCTTACCGGGCAGGAGGCTGGAACGGGGTGGTCACGCTGATCATCGCCTCGATATCCCTGACGGTTTTCCTGATGGGGTGGTTTCTCAGCGCATGGCTGAAGCCGATCCTGGCGATTACGCTGGCCTTCGCCGCGGTGTTCCTGATCAACCCGATCTTCACGGCGCGTCCGCATGTCCTCACCTTCCCGATCATCGTCATCTGGACTGCGGTGCTCTTTGGTGCGGCAAGGGAAGAACGGGCGCCGCCCTGGTGGTCGCTTGTGCTGGTCGTGTTGTGGGCGAACCTGCACGCCACCTTCACCTTGAGCTTTGTCATCGCGGCTTTCGCCGGTCTCGATCTGCTGGCGCGCACGGGCCTCTCGAAACCCGCGCTGCTGGGAAAATGGCTGGCGTTCGGCTTGCTTTGCCCGCTGGTCAGCCTGATGCATCCCTACGGCGTGAAAGCCATCCTGGCCACGCTCACCGTCGCCTACGGCAATGAGGCGGTGCCGCTGATCATGGAATGGAAGGCGTTCGCCCAGCCGGATAGCCCCGTCCAGGAAGCCGCGATGCTGCTGGCGCTTTTCGGGCTTCTGGTGTCACGGTTACGAATTGGCTGGGCCAAGGCGTTGTTCGTCGTCTTCACCTTGCATGTCTATCTCGCCCATGTGCGTTTCATGTATCTGTTCTTCCTGCTGGTTCCCCTGGTGATCGCGGTCGAGGTCGCACAGCAATATCCTTCGCTCTCAGCCACCGCTTGGCTGGCGGGAAAGCGCGACGGACTGGAAAAGTTCCTCGCCAGGCGGTTCGACGCGATCTGCGGTGCGGCGGCCGTCCTAACGATCGGCGGGATCGTCCTGCTCGGCAGTGTCTATCAGGTCGCGCCGAGCCCGAAGACGTCGGCCAGCGGGGCGCTGGCCTTCGCCGAAAACCATCATCTGTCCGGCAACGTGATGAATTCCTACAATTTCGGCGGCACGCTGATTTTCCACGGGATCAAGACCTATATCGATGGACGGACGGACCAGCTGTTCCTGGGCGGTTTCACAAGAGCCGATGACGAAACGGGAAACAGCGACGGCAAGCCGCTCCTCGAAGCCCGGCTGAAGAAATACGAGATAGGCTGGGCACTGCTGTCGACCGGCGACAGCCGCATCCCCTTCTTCGACCAACTGGGCTGGAAGCGTGCCTATGCGGACGACTACGCGGTGATCTACCTGCCCGGCGTTTGATCCTGCCGCGTATCGGCGCGAACCGGCTTCGCCAGCATTCGAACCTTGGCATCCGGCTTGACTCTCATTTGCAGTGCAAATTGCACCACAGGGGCAGGCCTGTGAGATCGACGAGCCGGGATTCTTCGCACGAGCGGGACATCGCCGTATGGACGGCGTATCGGGCTCCGCCCGACCTCACTTAACGCGGCTGGCTGTTCGTACGCCGATGCCGGCACCAGGCAGTTTCTCTACTTCGACTATGGTCATTTCTCTTCCGCCGGCGCGACGCTGGCCATCTCGAAATACTGGCCGAGTTTTGCCGCAAGCAACAAGGTCGCTAAGGCAAAACAGCAACTCACGGCCGCAGGTACGCAGTGATCCGCGCACGCCCGCGTCGTGCGAGAACGGACCGCTTTGCGATTGCCCGAAGGCTAACCCTCATGGTAACGAGGAGACGTGCGGGTATGATGTAATGGTAGCTTGTCAGCTTCCCAAGCTGAACGCGCGGGTTCGATTCCCGCTACCCGCTCCAGCAATCATCCCACCTCGCGCAAGATGAAGTCGTGCAGCATCTTGGCGGCCGGCGACAGCACGCGGTTCCTGACCGTGATCAGGCTGTAGGGCCTGACCTCGATGTCGAATTCGGTCTGGACGACGTCGATGGCACCGGCCAGCCCGTCGGGATTCTGGATGAATTTCGCCACCTGGACCGAGACCGGCGCAATGGCATCGGACTGCGCGACCATGACCAGCGTCAGGAGCAGTGAGCTGGTGTTGAGGATCCGGTCCGGCAAAGCGATGTTGCGGTTGAGGAAATTGCTCTCCATCGCCTGGCGCAAGGGCGAGCCGCCCGACTGGAAAACCCAGTCATAGGCGGCGGTGTCCTCCAGCCGCACCGCCTTGCCCTTGGTGAGGGGGTGGCCCCGTCGCACGATCAGGCAGGCCTTCTCGACACCGATGACGCGCGACTCGAACAGCCGCGGATTGAGATCGTCCGGGATGCGCGCGATGATGAAATCATGGCGCGTGGCGATCAGCTCGCGCGCCAGCACGTTGGAGGTCTCGACCTGCATGGTGATCTCGATGCGCGGATAGATGCGGCGGATTTCGCGGATTGCCGGCACTGCCAGTTCGATCGCGGGCGCCGTCACCGCACCCAGGAACACCGAACCGCCCTTGCCCGACTTGAGCTCGGAAATCTCGCGGTCAACCTCGCGCATCTCCAGCAGGATCGAGCGCGCGCGCCTTGCCAACGCCTTCCCATAGGGGGTCAACGTGATGCCGCGCGGCAGCCTTTCACACAGCTTGACCTCGAGCACCGCCTCCATCTCGCCGATCATGCGCGAGGCCGCCGGCTGCGAAATGTTCATGACCTGGGCCGCCGCGCTGACGCGGCCATGGTCGTCAAGCGCGACGATCATGCGCATATGACGCAGACTGAGACCGCTGCGCAGCAGGGTTTCGCCATCGCCCGGAATTTCGCTGTAACGGTTTGAAATCGAACTAGAATTGCGTAGCGCGGCCATCGCCTTTCCCTTACTTCCCCTTACCGCCGCCGGTGGTCGCGCCGGTCCATTTCGCCTCATAGCACATACCAAACGCGATATAGCAACCATCAAAGATCGCATTTGACAGTTATGGCAAAGGATCACACCCTTCGCGCGTTCCGAGACGTGACGGTCGATGACGAGTAAAATCGTATCGATTGAAATCAGCGCTTCGGGGCCATGGGAGGATACCGGAGATCGATATGACGGCAGCAGTGCCTTGGCACTTCTGCACGATTGCGCGGCCCGCGACCCCCGGGGTGCCGCGTCCATCAACCAGGGAGAGTAAAAGTGAAGATTATCAAGACATTGGCCGCCGTCGCGGCCCTTGGCATCGCTGCCATGACCTACTCGGCGCACGCAGCCGACAAGGGTCTTGTCGGCGTGCTGATGCCGACCAAGACCTCGCAGCGCTGGATCAACGACGGCGACGCCGTCAAGTCCCAGCTCGAGGCTCTCGGCTACACCGTCGACCTGCAATACGCGCAGGACGACATCCCCAACCAGCTCAGCCAGCTGGAAAACGAAATCACCAAGGGCCCAAAGGCGCTGATCATCGCCTCGATCGACGGCACCACCCTGTCGGATGCGCTGCAGAAGGCCGCTGACGCGGGCGTCGTCGTCGTCGCCTATGACCGCCTGATCAAGAAGACCGCCAATGTCGATTACTACACCACCTTCGACAATTTCGGCGTCGGCGTCATCCAGGCGAATTCGCTGGTCAAGGGCCTCAAGGAGCGTTTCCCGAACACCAAGCCGTGGAACGTCGAACTGTTCGGCGGCTCGCCCGACGACAACAACGCCTTCTTCTTCTACAACGGTGCTATCTCCGTTCTGCAGCCGCTGATCGACGACGGCTCGATCAAGATCAAGTCCGGCCAGACCGGCATGGACAAGGTCGGCACGCTGCGCTGGCTCGCCGCCACCGCCCAGGCGCGCATGGACAATCTGCTGTCGGCCAACTATTCGGACGGCAGCCGCGTCGATGGCGTTCTGTCGCCCTATGATGGCCTGTCGCGCGGCATCACCGCCTCGCTGCGCGCCGTCGGCTACGGCACGGACGCACAGCCCTGGCCGATCGTGACCGGCCAGGATGCCGAGACCGCCTCGGTCAAGCTGATCATCTCGGGCGAGCAGTACTCGACCGTGTTCAAGGACACCCGTGAACTGGCCAAGGCCACCGTCGAGCTCGTCGACAAGGTGCTCTCGGGCGGCAAGCCGGACGGCCTTGATGAAAAGACCTACAACAACGACGTCAAGGTCGTCCCCTCGATCCTCTTGACGCCGCATGACGTCGACAAGTCGAACTACCAGGCACTGGTCGTCGACTCCGGCTACATCAAGGCCGACGAACTGAAGTAACCCCGGTTACAAAATCAGGGGTCCTGCGCAACGCAGGACCCCTTTTCGTTAACCAGCGAGCCCGGTATTGTTTACCGACCTCGCCGGCAGTGTTTGCCGAGCTCTCAAGGAGCGGTAGTCCCCATGGTCTCGACGATTTTGGAGATGCGCGACATCACCAAGACGTTCCCCGGCGTGAAGGCGCTGTCGAACGTCAACCTTAGCGTGGAGGAAGGCGAGATCCATGCCGTGGTCGGCGAGAACGGCGCCGGCAAGTCGACGCTGATGAAGGTGCTGTCGGGCGTCTATCCCACAGGCACCTATGACGGCCAGATCATCTTCAATGGCCAGGAATGCCATTTCAAAGGCATCCACGACAGCGAACACAAGGGCATCGTCATCATCCACCAGGAGCTTGCCCTGGTGCCGATGCTGTCGATCGCCGAAAACATTTTCCTCGGCAACGAGCACGCCAGATATGGCGTCATCGACTGGAATGCCAACGAGGCGCGCACCAGCGCCCTGTTGAAGAAGGTGGGCCTCAAGGAGGACCCCAAGACGCTGATCACCAATATCGGTGTCGGCAAGCAGCAATTGGTCGAGATCGCAAAGGCGCTGAGCAAGGAAGTCAAGCTGCTGATCCTCGACGAGCCGACGGCATCGCTCAGCGAAAAGGACAGCCAGGCGCTGCTCGACCTTCTGCTCGAATTCAAACGGCAAGGCATGACCTCGATCCTGATCTCGCACAAGCTCAACGAGGTGAATCGGGTCGCCGACAAGGTCACCGTCATCCGCGACGGGCGCACCATCGAGACACTGGCCAAGAAGGACATCTCGGAAGACCGCATCATCACCTCTATGGTGGGCCGGTCGCTCGACGACCGCTATCCGCCGCGCGAGCCTGACATCGGCGAGGTCGTGTTCGAAGTGAGGAACTGGTCGGTCTATCACCCGCTCCATGCCGACCGGCAGGTGATCAAGGGCATCGACATCAATGTGCGCAAGGGCGAAGTGGTCGGCATTGCCGGACTGATGGGCGCCGGCCGCACCGAATTCGCGATGAGCCTGTTCGGCCGCTCCTATGGCCGCCATATCACTGGCGAGGTGCTGCTCAAGGGCAAGCCGATCGATGTCTCCTCGGTGAGCCGGGCAGTCGAACACGGAATTGCCTACGTCACCGAGGACCGCAAGACCTACGGCCTCAACCTCATCGACCATATCAAGCACAACATCACGCTGGCCAATCTGGGCGGCGTGTCGCGCCATAGCGTGATCGACGACATGCGCGAGCTCTCCGTCGCCAACGACTATCGCAAGAAGACCAATATCCGCGCTTCGAGTGTCTATCAGATGACCGGCAATCTTTCCGGCGGCAACCAGCAGAAGGTGGTGCTGTCGAAATGGCTATTCGCCGACCCGGACGTGCTGATTCTCGACGAGCCGACGCGCGGCATCGACGTTGGCGCCAAATACGAAATCTACACGATCATCGCCCGCCTCGCCGCCGAAGGTAAGGCGATCGTGGTCATCTCGTCGGAAATGCCAGAACTGCTCGGCATCACCGACCGCATCTACGTCATGAACGAAGGCCGCATTGTCGGCGAAATGCCCGCGGCGGACGCCAGCCAGGAAAAAATAATGCGCGCCATCGTCCGGGGAGAAGGAAAAGCAGCATGAGCACCGAAAGCGCCCCCGCCCCGCAGAGCAAAGTCGCCGAAGACGTGCCGCAGCGTCCACGTATCGCCGTCTCGGCGCTGACGACGAACCTGCGCGAATACGGCCTGATACTGGCGCTGATCGCCATCATGGTGTTCTTCCAGTTCACCACCTCCGGAACGCTGTTCAAACCGGTGAACCTGAGCAATCTGGTGCAGCAGAACTCGTTCATCATCGTGATGGCGCTGGGCATGCTGCTGGTGATCGTCTCCGGCCATATCGATCTCAGCGTCGGCTCCGTCGCCGGCTTCATCGGCGCATTGGCGGCGATGATGATGGTCATCTGGCCGCTCGGGCCGTTCAGCAATCCGCTGGTGGTGTCGATCATCTGCCTCATCGTGGGTGGCGCGATCGGCGCGGCGCAAGGCTACTGGATTGCTTATCACCGAATACCGAGCTTCATCGTCACGCTGGCCGGCATGCTGATCTTCCGCGGCATCTGCCAGGCGCTGCTGGGCGGCGGATCCTCGGTGGGACCACTTCCCGACGGCTTCAAGGCCCTCAGCTCGGGCTTCATCCCGGATGTCATCGGGCCACTGACGCTCATCCCGCCGACGGTGAACGCGGCCGGCAAGACCATTATCGGCAGCGGCCTGACGCTGCACATGACGACGATCGTGCTGGGCCTGATCGCTGTGCTGGCCTACGCCTATTTCGGGCTGAGGACACGACGCAAACGCGAACGCCATGGCTATGAGGCCGAGCCCTTTCCCCTGTTCGTCATCAAGACGCTGGTGGGTAGCGCGCTGGCGCTGTTCCTGGTCTACCAGTTCGCCAGCTACAGGGGCCTGCCGGTGGTGCTGCTCGTCATGGGCGTGCTGATCTCGCTGTTCGTCTTCGTCACCAAGCGCATGACCATCGGCCGCCGCATCTATGCGATGGGCGGCAACGCCAAGGCCGCGCAGCTGTCAGGCATCAAGACAGAACGGCTGACGCTGATGGTGTTCGTCAATATGGGCGTGCTGTCGGCACTTGGCGGCCTGATCATCGCGGCGCGGCTGGGACAGGCGGTGCCGGCTGCCGGCCTCGGTAGCGAACTCGATGTGATTGCCGCCGTCTTCATCGGCGGCGCCTCGGCGATGGGCGGCGTCGGTCAGGTCATCGGCGCGGTGGTCGGCGGCTTCATCATGGGCGTGATGAACAACGGCATGTCGATCATGGGCGTCAATGTCGACTGGCAGCAGGTCGTCAAAGGCCTGGTGCTGCTCGGCGCCGTGATCTTCGACGTCTACAACAAGAACAAGGTTTGACGGGCCAGCGAGGCAACGAGGAAAGCATACGGGTCTAGATCGCGATGCTGCCGGCAACCCGCCGGCGTCAAGAAGTCCCTCGGGGACCAAGCTCGCGGGCGCAATCCGGACGACGAGTTCAACCCGTGGCGCGGCGAGGTCCGAGCCGCGCGGGTTAGGGTTTGCCAAACGGCAACCGGGCCAAGACAAATGAGAGAGGATTCATCATGCTGATCTCCCAGATTCTCGATGACGCCGAGACCATCCGTGTCGTTGCCCGCAACGGCGGCAAGACCCGGATCATCAACGGCGCCCGCAGCGTCTACTCGCTGGCGATGGAGGCCGCGCGTACCGGCGTCGGTCTCGTCGCGCTGATCGAACGCAAGGGGCTTGGCGAAACGGTCGATCTCGAGGCGGCCTACAAGAAAGGACGGCTGCTGTCGCCGATCAACCATCCCGACCCGGCGCATCTGCACCTGACCGGCACCGGACTGACGCATCTCGGCTCAGCCGCGACACGCGATTCCATGCACAAGAAGCTCAGCGCCGACGGCGAGGAGCAGCTGACCGATTCCATGAAGATGTTCCGCATGGGGCTGGAGGGCGGCAAGCCCGCGAAAGGCCAGATCGGCGTGCAGCCGGAATGGTTCTACAAGGGCAACGGCACGATGGCGGTGGCGCCAGGTGCGGCGCTCTTGTCACCGGCTTTCGCCAAGGACGCCGGCGAAGAGCCCGAGGTGGCCGGCATCTACGTCATCGGCGATGACGGCGCACCGTTCCGCGTCGGCTTCACCCTGTCGAACGAGTTTTCCGACCACGTCACCGAACGCGTGAATTATCTGTTCCTCGCCCATTCCAAGCTGCGCAACGCTTCGTTCGGGCCGGAGATCCTGATCGGCGACCTGCCGTCCGATATCAGAGGCACCTCGCGCATCTTGCGCGACAACGACGTGCTGTGGGAAAAGCCCTTCCTGTCCGGCGAAGCGAACATGTCGCACACCATCGCCAATCTCGAACATCACCACTTCAAATATGCGGCTTTCCGCCAGCCGGGCGACGTGCATGTGCACATGTTCGGCACGGCGACGCTGTCCTTCGCCGACGGCATCAGTACTGAAGCCGGCGACGTGTTCGAGATCGAGGCCAAGGATTTCGGCCTGCCGCTGCGCAATCCGCTCGAGATCGAGCAGCCGGTGAAGGTGGCGGTGAAGGCGCTTTGAAAGGGTGATCTCCCCCCAAAGGGGAGGAGATTGGCAGCTCCGACCTCAATAAATATCGAAGTCGAAATACTTGGCCTGGATCTTCTTGTAGGTGCCGTCGGCGACAATCGCGTCGATGGCCGCATTGAGCTTGTCGCGCAATGCCGTGTCTTCTAGGCGGACGGCAATGCCGGCTTGTGTCTCCGTGCCCTTGACGTCGCCGACCAGCTTGCAGCAGCCGTCGCTTGCCTTCTTCAACCAATCCATCAGGACGAACTTGTCCGAGATCACGGCGTCAAGCCGGCCGTTGGTCAGGTCGGTGATCGCTTCTTCCTGGGTCGGGTAGAGTTTGGCCTCGGCGCCCGCCTTGCCATAGGTATTCTGGGCATAGTCGGCCTGCGTGGTCGAGGCCTGCGCGCCGACCGTCTTGCCTGCAAGGGCCGCCGGTTCGGTCGAGGTGAGGTCGCTGTCCTTCGGCGCCACCAGAGCGAGCGGTGTCGTATAGTATTTGTTGGTGAAAGCGACCTGCTTCTTGCGCTCCTCGGTGATGCTCATCGAAGCGATGATGGCGTCGAACTTCTTCGCCTGCAGGGCGGGAATGATGCCGTCCCAGTCCTGGGTGACGATTTCGCACTCGACCTTCATCTGCGCGCACAGCGCATTGGCGATGTCGATGTCGAAGCCTTCGACCTTGCCGTCCGCTGTAATGGTATTGAATGGCGGATAGGCGCCCTCGGTGCCGATCTTGATTTTCTCAGCTGCCTGCACCGACAGAGAGCTGGCCGCCATCACCAGCATGGCAGCGCCCGCCGCCGATATGACCCGTTTCGAAATCTGCATTTTCTTGGTTCCCCTTGAACGCCGCCAGCCTGACGACCAGAAAGGCAGCCAAGCATGGCGAGCCGGCGCAGGCAAGCATTTTGCCCGCGGGCAATGGGGGTTCAGCGCGCGGGGCGGAAATGCTTGGACAGCTTCAAACCCTGCGCCTGGTAGTTGGACCCGAGATCGGTGCCATAGAGTGCCCGTGGCCGCTTCAGCATGTGCTCGTAGACCAGCCGGCCGACGATCTGGCCATGGTCGAGGATGAACGGCACTTCGTGGCTGCGCACTTCCAGCACCGCCCGGCTGCCGGTGCCACCGGACGCCGAGTGGCCGAAGCCCGGATCGAAGAAGCCGGCATAGTGGACGCGGAATTCACCGACCAGCGGATCGAAGGGCGTCATCTCGGCGGCGTAGAGCGGCGGCACATGCACCGCTTCCTGGCTCACAAGAATATAGAATTCATCGGGGTCGAGCACCAGTTCGCCAGCGCCGCTCTTGTGGATCGGCTCCCAGAAGTCGACGACCTCCTGCGCGGCGCGCTTGTCGACGTCAATGAGACCGGTGTGATGCTTGCCGCGGTAGCCGACAAGGCCGTTTCGATCGCCGTTGAGGTCGATCGACAGCGCGATGCCGCCGCCGGAAATGTTGGGCGGCTCGGTGGCAACCAGTATCTGCGCGCGATGCAACTGGTGAAGTTCGGCTTCCGACAGCAGCGCATTGCCGGTGCGGAAACGGATCTGCGACAGTCGCGAACCGGTGCGCGCGACGATCGGGAAGGTGCGCGGGCTGACCTCCAGATAGAGCGGACCATGATAGCCGGCGGCGATCTTGTCGAACTCGTGGCCGCGATCGGTCATGACGCGGGTGAAGATGTCGAGCCGCCCGGTCGAGCTCTTGGGATTGGCCGAGGCCGAAATGTCCGCCGGCAATGCCAGGCTTTCGAGCAAGGGCACGATATAGACGCAGCCGGTCTCCAGCACCGCGCCCTCGGCCAGATCGATCTCGTGCAGCTTCAGCCGGTCGAGCTTTTCCGAGACCTTGTGGTTGGGGCCCGGCAGGAAGGACGCACGCACCCGCCAGGCCTTGTCGCCGAGCCGGAGATCGAGGCTGGCCGGCTGAATCTGGTCGGCATCGAGCGCACGTGCCGACTTCAGCGCGCCGAACTGGAAGAGCGCCGAAATGTCCTGATCGGGAAGAATGCCTGTTTGCCGCAAAGCCGGCTCCGCTGCAACGCCGCTGGTACAAACCTCTTAATCAAGCCGGCAATTGACGCAAGCGTGGCGCGGGTCTAAAGGGTCGTTATCCCGTGGTGATTTGGCCGGTCGGCTTGCAGCCACGTTAAACAAGTCGCTAAAGGACCGTCGGGCCGCAAGGCCGTATGGACCGGTTGCGACTTTCGCGGCCGGTTTTTTTGTGTCTGGAAGAAGAGCGATGAGCACCAACAAGCGCAACTGGAAGCCTCAAACGGCACTCGTGCACAGCGGAACGCTGCGTTCCGGTTTCGGCGAAACGTCGGAAGCGATTTACCTCACCCAGGGCTACGTCTATGAAACGGCGCAGGCCGCCGAAGCCCGTTTCAAGGGCGAGGAGCCGGGCTTCATCTATTCGCGCTACGCCAATCCGACCGTCGACATGTTCGAAAAGCGCATGTGCGCGCTCGAAGGTGCCGAGGACGCCCGCGCCACCGCCTCCGGCATGGCCGCGGTGACGGCAGCGCTGCTGTGCAGCGCCAAGGCCGGCGACCATATCGTGGCGGCGCGCGCGCTGTTCGGCTCCTGCCGCTGGGTGGTCGAGACGCTGGCGCCAAGATACGGCATCGAGGCGACGCTGGTCGACGGCACCGACATCGCCAATTGGGAAAAGGCGGTCAAGCCGAACACCAAGCTGTTCTTCCTGGAAAGCCCGACCAACCCGACGCTGGAAGTGGTCGACATCGCCGCGGTTGCCTCGCTCGCCAATTCGATCGGCGCCAGGCTGATCGTCGACAATGTCTTCGCCACGCCCTTGCAGCAGAAGCCGCTGCAACTCGGCGCCCACATCGTCGTCTATTCGGCGACCAAGCACATTGACGGCCAGGGGCGCTGTCTCGGCGGCGTCATCCTGTCGGACAAGAAGTGGATCGACGAGAACCTGCACGATTATTTCCGCCACACCGGGCCAAGCCTGTCGCCCTTCAACGCCTGGACACTGCTGAAGGGCCTGGAGACGCTGCCGCTGCGCGTGCGCCAGCAGACGGAAAGCGCGGGCCGGATCGCGGATTTCCTCGCCGAGCGGCCGGAAATCGCCCGCGTCATCTATCCCGGCCGCGCCGACCACCCGCAGGCCGATATCGTGAAGAAGCAGATGTCGGGCGGCTCGACGCTGATCTGCCTCGACGTCAAGGGCGGCAAGCAGGCGGCCTTCGCCTTGCAGAACGCGCTCGACATCGTGCTGATCTCCAACAATCTCGGCGACGCCAAGAGCCTGATCACCCATCCGGCGACGACGACGCACAAGAACCTGAGCGACGAAGCGCGTGCCGAGCTCGGCATCGGGCCGGGCACGCTCAGACTGTCCGTCGGCCTGGAAGACACCGACGATCTGCTTGAGGATATCGAACAGGCGCTGAAGGCCTCGTAAGAGGGCTTTGGCTTTCAGGCGCCGGACGGCGTCTCTTCCAGCTCGGCCGCCTTGGTCCCGATGGTCATCGCGTTGCCGCGCCAGTCGACGGCACCGCCGAGCCAGCCGCGTGCCCACATCGCCGGCAGGATCAGGTCGCGCGCCATGATCGCGGCAACCATGCGTCGCGACAGGTACCAGCCCTTGGACCAGGCCAGGGCGCACTCGGGAAGGTAGAAGGCCGCCAGCACGGCAATGGCGGTTGCCCAGAGGCTGAAGCCGGCGCTTGCCGCCGCAATCAGCGCCAGCACCAGCGGCACCGCCGCGCCAGTCAGGATTTCGGGTGCGAAGAACAGCGGGAAGGTGACGCGGCGCAGGCGCGCCCAACGGGCCTGACGTGACCAGATCTCGTCGAACGTGCGCCGGCCAAGCGGCTGTTCGAAGGGCGCGGCGACGAGATTGACGCGCAGGCCGAGGCCGTTGACCAGCTTGGTCGCGGCGGCGTCCTCGGCGATCTCGGCGGCCAACGCGCGGATGCCGCCATTGGCGTCGAGCATCGGCTTGTTCCAGAGCATGCTCTTGCCCTGGGCAAAGCCAAGGCCAAGCGCCTCGCCGGCATATTGCCAGCGCGCCTGGAGCGTGTTGAGGAAAGCGCATTCGACTTCAGCCCAGAAGCCGGCCGGCCGCGAGCCGATCGGCGTCGAACAGACAAGGCCGGTGTCGGGCCGCCATGCAGCCATCAGGTGCTGGATGTAGTCTCTCGGCATCAACACGTTGGAATCGGCCAGGATGACCCAGTCGTGCCGCGCCGCTTCCCAACCCTTGACGCAATTGTTGAGTTTCGGATTGGCGCTGAAGCGGTCGTCGCCGATCATCAGCCGGGCCGGCACCTTGGGAAACCGGGCAATCGCCCTGTTTATCGGTTTGACTACCGGATCGTCGGCATGGGCGACGCAGAAGATCAGCTCGTAGCGCGGCCAATCAAGCGAGAAGGCGCGCTCCAGCGTCTCGTGCGTGAACGGTTCAATGCCACGCGACGGCACGATGATCGACACCGGCCGCGGCTTGCCGGTCGGCGGCGCGATAATGCGGCGCCGTTTCAGACGCGAAGCGGCAAGCACGATGCTGGCGAGATTTGAGAGGATAAGAGCAATTGAAAGCGTGGCGGCTATGAGAGTGAGTTCCATCGAGATCCGGTCACTCCAGAAAACCGGTCCGCCAGAACAATCTGGCTGGCATGACGACCGATTTCAACAGTTCGACAGAGCGCCCGAGTCGCGCGGCACTGGTCGGCGCACACCATCATTGTCGTGTGTCACTTAAATGACATTCTTTGCCGGCACCTGCCGTTCGGTAGGCAATGAAAGGACGCGCACCGTTGACCAGCCTGCAAGGAGCGCCGAAAGATACTGGATTGTTTTGGAGCTGCTTATGTACAGCGCCGTCACGCGCAACATCGAAGTGCAGGTCAGGCCGTTCTATCTGGAGGACCGTTCGGATCCGTCCGAGAACCGCTATGTCTGGGGCTATCAGATAACGATCGACAATCAGTCGGACGATTCCGTCCAGCTGTTGTCGCGCTATTGGCACATCACCGATGGCACCGGCAGGGTCGAAGAGGTACGCGGCCCTGGCGTCGTCGGCGACCAACCCGAACTCAATCCCGGCGACAGCTACCAGTACACGTCCGGTTGCCCGCTCTCGACACCCTCCGGCATCATGGTCGGGCACTACACGATGCGCAACCAGCGGGGCGAGACGTTCGACATCGCCATCCCCGCATTTTCACTCGACCTGCCGGGGAAGCGGCGGACGGTGAATTAGCGTCTTTCTCCCCGTCTCTGTACGGGGAGAAATGCCCGGCAGAGGGGCGCCGCCGGGCTGATGAGATTGTCTTCCACGCACAAGGCATCCGAGTGGACGGCGCGGCCATTCGCCGAAGTTCGCGCTGCCCTCATCCGCCCTTCGGGCACCTTCTCCCCGTAAACGGGGAGAAGGAAGGGACACTTTACTGAGCCGCAAATTCCGCCGGGTCGAAGTCATATTGCTTCGAGCAGAATTCGCAGGCGACGTGAATGCCGCCGTCCTCGGTGCTGTCCTTGATCTCCTGGGCGGAAAAGCCCTCGAGGATGCCGCGGATCTTGTCCCGGGAGCACGAGCACTGGTCGGCGACCGGAACGCCGCCGAAGACGCGCACGCCATGCTCGTGGAACAGCCTGTAGAGCAGCCGCTCGGCGCCGATCGTCGGGTCGATCAGTTCGGTCGGCTCGATGGTGCCGAGCAGCGCCAGCAACTCCAGCCAGGAATTGTCGTCGGGATCGTGGATCTCCTCGCGCGGATCGCCATCGCCGCCCGGCAGATCCGGCACGCGCATGCGCTCGGGCGACTGCGGCAGGAACTGCGCCAGGATGCCACCGGCGCGCCACTGCTCGCGGGCGCCGCCCGGGCCGGGCGTCAAGAGCTTGGCCACCGACAGCCTGAGATCGGTCGGAATCTGCTCCGACTGACGGAAATAGGTGCGTGCCGCATCTTCCAGCGTCTCGCCATCGAGTTGGACGATACCCTGATAGCGCTGCGTGTGAGCGCCCTGGTCGATGGTCAGCGCCAGCACGCCGGTGCCGAGCAGGGTCTGCTGGGACGTTTCGCCCGCCAAGACCAGCGCTTCCAGTCGGTCGGCATCGAAACGCGCATAGGCGCGCAGCGCCGAGGGCGTGGAAAAATCCGCGACCAGCATGTCGACAGGCCCGTCGGTGCGGGTCTGAAGGATGAACTTGCCCTCGAACTTGAGCGAGGTGCCGAGCAGCACCGTCAGCACACAGGCTTCCGCCAGCAGCCGGGCGACCGGCTCGGGATAGTCGTGGCGGCCGAGGATGGCGTCGAGCATCGGTCCGAGCTGGACGGTGCGACCGCGCACGTCGAGCGGGCCTACCTCGAAGGGCACGACGTGATCGTCGCCGGCGTAGCCGAATTCGCCGAGTTTGGGGTGATGTTCAGTCACTCGATAGGTTTCCAACATAACAAAGCTCCAGGGCGCGGCCATGCCGCCCTCTCGGGAGCATGCGTCGAAACGCGCTTGATTTGCGTGATGTGGCGCAAATAGGCATCACACCCCCAGAGATCAAGCTCACAGAGATCAAGCGCCGAGGCACCAGGCGAGCACGGCCTTCTGGGCATGGAGCCGGTTCTCGGCCTCGTCGAAGACCACCGAATGCGGCCCGTCGATGACCTCGTCGGTCACTTCCTCGCCGCGATGCGCCGGCAGGCAGTGCATGAACAACGCGTCCGGCTTGGCCTTCGCCATCAGCTTGGCATTGACCTGGTAGGGCGAGAACACGTTGTGGCCGCGGGCACGATGCTCCTGGCCCATCGACACCCAGCAATCGGTGACGATGCAGTCGGCCTGATCGACGGCTTCCTCGGGCGAGCGGGTGAAATGCAGCTTGCCGCCATGCGCCTGCGACCAGTCGATATGCTTCTGCGCCGGCTCACTGCCCTCGGGCACGGCGACGTTGAGGTTGAAGCGGAACCGTGCGGAGGCTTCGAGCAAGGAATGCAGCACATTGTTGCCGTCGCCGGTCCAGGCGATGGTCTTGCCGGCGACCGGACCGCGATGCTCCTCGAAAGTCATGATATCGGCCATAAGCTGGCAGGGATGGGTGTCGTCGGTCAGTCCGTTGATCACTGGCACGGTGGCATTCTCGGTCAGCTCCAGCAGCCGCTCATGCGAGGTGGTGCGGATCATGATCGCGTCGACATAACGCGACAACACCTTGGCGGTGTCGGCGATGGTCTCGGAACGGCCGAGCTGCATCTCGGTGCCGGTCAGCATGATGGTCTCGCCGCCAAGCTGGCGCATACCGACGTCGAAGGACACACGCGTGCGGGTCGACGGCTTGTCGAAGATCATCGCCAGCACCTTGCCTTCGAGCGGCTTGCTGCGCTCGCCAGCCTTGAGGCGGGCCTTTCGCACCACCGCATCGTCCAGCATAAGACGCAGATCGCCTTCGGAAACGGCGGAAAGATCGGTGAAATGGCGAACTGACATCAGCAATGGTTCCGGGATTACTTCGCGGCGGCGGAGGCGATCGCCTCCGCCAGGCCCTTGGCGCCGGCGCGGATGCGGTTGAGCGCGTCGTGGATCTCGGCGTCGGTGACGGTGAGCGGCGGCAACAGGCGAATGACGTTGTCGCCGGCCGGAACCGCCAGCAGGTGCTGGTCGCGCAATGCCATGTTCACCTTGGTGTTGGGCATGGCGCATTTGAGGCCTAGCATCAGCCCGGTGCCCCTGATGTCCTCGATGACCTCGGGAAACTCGTCGGCGACCGACGCGAGACCCTGCTTCATCAGCAGCGCCTTGCGCTGGACGTCTTCGAGGAAGCCGTCTTCCAGCACGACATCTAGCACGGCGTTGCCGACAGCCATGGCCAGCGGGTTACCGCCGAACGTGGTCCCATGCACGCCCGCGGTCATGCCGACGGCCGCTTCGTCCGTGGCAAGGCAGGCGCCCATCGGGAAGCCGCCGCCAATGCCCTTGGCGATCGCCATGATGTCTGGCACAACTCCTGACCATTCGTGCGCGAACAGCTTGCCGGTGCGGCCGATGCCGCACTGGACCTCGTCGAAGATCAACAGCAGGCCGTGCTGTTCGCACAATTGCCTGAGCCGCTTCAGCGATTGCGTCGGCACCGGACGGATACCGCCCTCGCCCTGCACCGGCTCGATCAGGATGGCGGCCGTCTCCGGCGTGATCGCCTTTTCGGCGGCGTCGATGTCGTCGAAACCGACCTGATCGAAACCTTCGACCTTGGGGCCGAAGCCTTCGAGATATTTGTGCTGGCCGCCAGCCGCGATGGTCGCCAGCGTGCGGCCATGGAAGGCGCCTTCGAAGGTGATGACGCGGAAGCGCTCGGGATGTCCGTTGACGAACTGGTAGCGCCGCGCCGTCTTGATCGCGCATTCCAGCGCCTCGGCGCCGGAATTGGTGAAGAACACCTTGTCGGCGAAAGTGGCGTCCACCAGCCGCTCGCCGAGCCGGCTCTGCCCCGGAATCTCATAGAGATTGGAGACATGCCAGAGCTTGGCGGCCTGCTCGGTGAGTGCGGCCACCAGATGCGGATGGCTGTGGCCCAGCGAATTGACGGCGATGCCGCCGGCGAAATCGAGATATCGCTCGCCTTTGTCGGTAACCAGCCAGGTGCCTTCCCCGTGGTCGAAGGCCAGGGGTGCGCGAGCAAAGGTCTCGTAAAGCGCCGAACCGCTCATTATATGCGTCTCCGGTACCGGAAAATCAAAAAAGCCGCCAAAGCGGCGGCCTTTGCGGCTTATCGTGTTTTTCGGCCATGAAGTCAACGAAAACGTCGCGTAGTGCCGCGCGGCAAGCCCTCTGACGAGACGCCGGCTCATAAGCGACCGGGCAAGTTGGGGAAAACCGAAAAAACCGATTCGTGTTGCACTTGGGACTCTTGTCACCGAGTCAGCGCATAGAGTAGTTGTAGACGAGAAATAACTAGATTTCGTGCGGCGGACCTAATCACCAGATATATGTGGTGTCTGCCCCGGCAAATATTGCCGGGTTGGGAATGGATTCCGATTGCCGCACGCTTAGCAGGAGCGCGGTCTCATGAACTGGACTGACGAGCGGGTAGAACTTCTCAGGAAACTGTGGTCGGAGGGTCTGAGCGCAAGCCAGATTGCTGCGCAGCTTGGGGGGGTCAGCCGCAATGCGGTCATCGGCAAGGTGCACCGGCTGAAACTGTCGGGCCGCGGGCGCTCGACCGCCACGCCGGCACGCCAGAAGAAGGCGGCGCAAGGATCGACCGTTCAGAAATCGGTATCGCGCGCCGCAACCGCCACGCGCCATGTCACGACATCGATCGGCGCGACTGCCTTGCAGACGCAGTTCGACGCCGAACCGGTGGCACGCCACTACATCCGCCCGGTCGAGAATGTCGTGCTGCCGATCTCACGGCATCTGCAGCTCGTCGAGCTGACCGAGCGGACCTGCAAATGGCCGAACGGCGATCCGCTTTCGGAGGACTTCCATTTCTGCGGCAACGACGCCGCCGAAACCGGCCCCTACTGCAAGTACCACGCCCGCGTGGCGTTCCAGCCGGCATCGGAACGGCGGCGGAGTCGCTGAGCGAATAGCGAATAGCGAATAGCGAATAGCGAATAGCGAATAGCGAATAGAAACGGCTTGGCTTCTGGGACAGGAAGCAAGCCATTTTGTGTTCGCTATTCGCTACTCCCTATTCGCTATTCCCTCTCTTTCACAGCCACCCATTCTTGCGAAACCGCCAGTAGAGAAACGCGCAGATCAGCGCGATCGTAGCCAGCACCATCGGGTAGCCGTATTCCATCTTCAGTTCCGGCATATCGCTGAAATTCATGCCGTAGATGCCGGCGAGCGCTGTCGGCACCGCCAGGATGGCGGCCCAGGAGGCGAGCTTCTTGGTGTTGGCCGTCTCCTGGCTCTGGCCGACCAGCAGGCTGGCTTCGAAAGCGAACGCCAGCACCTCGCGCAGGCTGTCGATCTTCTCCTGGACGGTGCGGATGTGATCGGTCACATCGCGGAACAGCGGATGCATGGCCGTATGGATCTGCGGCAGCTCGGCGCTGGTCAGCCGGCGGCAGACCTCGACCAGCGGCAGCGCCGCATTGCGCAGGCGCAAAAGATCGCGGCGCAGCATATAGAGCCGCTCGATGTCGGGCCCGGTCATCGGTTTCAACAAAACCTTGTCCTCGATCGCCTCGACCTCGTCCTCGATCTGCTCGAGCACCGGCATGTAATTGTCGACGATGAAATCGAGAATGGCGTAGAGGACGAAATCCTCCCCCTTGGCCAGCGAATGCGGGCAGCTTTCCCAATGCTGACGAACGGCGGCATAGGAAGTCGAAGGGCCGTGCCTGACGCTGACAATGTAGCCGCTGCCGACGAACAAATGGGTCTCGCCGAAGGTGACCCGGCCGTCGATCAGCTGCGCGGTGCGGGCGACAATGAACAAGGCATCGCCGTACTGCTCGATCTTCGGCCGTTGGTGCGGGTGCTCGGCATCCTCGATCGCCAGCTCATGCAGGTGAAACTGCGCCTGGACGCGAAGCAGGAGGTTGCGGTCGGGCTCAAGCAGGCCAATCCAGACGACATGACCGGATTTTTTCGCCCATTCGCCGGCTTCCTCGATGGGAATGTCGGCGATGCGACGCCCGGCCGTGTAGACGCCGCAAGCGATAATGCCGGATGTCGGCGCAGACGCCGGGGTCAGGTTCCGAACATTTTCCATCACGACCTCCCGAAGCAAATCCACGGACGAGGATAGAGGCAAGCCCGGAAAGCTTAGCTTAATTCGGGTGACGGTTCGAGAGGCGGCCGTTCACTTCACCGGCAGCGTCTCGGAAAGACCGATCTTGTCGGTCTTGTCGCCCTTCGGCCGCTCGGCCGGCAACTGCTCGCCGGTGACGATATAGTAGATGGTCTCGGCTATGTTGGTGGCGTGATCGCCGATACGCTCGATGTTCTTGGCGCAGAACAGCAGGTGCGTGCAGGGCGTGATGTTGCGCGGATCTTCCATCATGTAGGTCAGCAATTCGCGAAACAGCGATGTGTACATGGCATCGATCTGGTCGTCGCGGTCGCGCACGAAGCCGATTTTCTCCACCGAGCGGGATGCGTAGACGTCGAGCACTTCCTTGAGCTGGGTCAGCGCCAGGTTGGCCAGGGCCTCGAGGCCGCGGAACAGGCTGGTCGGCTGGCGTCCGTCAGTGACGGCGACCACCCGCTTGGCAACGTTCTTGGCGAGGTCGCCAACCCGTTCGAGGTCGGCAGAGATGCGAATGGTCCCGACGATCTCGCGCAAATCCGTCGCCATCGGCTGACGCCTGGCAATGATGATGATCGCCTTATCGTCGATTTCGCGTTGCCCTTCATCCAGCACGGCATCGTCGCGGATGACCTTCTCGGCGAGGCTAGGATCGGCATTGACCAAAGCGGCGATTGCCTGCTCGACCATGCGCTCGGCATGGCCGCCCATCGCGGCGATGCGCTTCGACAGATATTTCAGCTCGTCGTCGTAGGCGCTGACGATGTGCACGGACTGCATGGCAATACGCCTTCCCATGGAGTGTTTTGATTTTGAGTCGTTCCTCGAATCCCCGCTGATACGCTAGCCGGATGACAGAAAAAAGAAACAGTCGCCTCTAAACTAGGGCGATATCAGTGCGTCGGCAAATGAACCGAGAAGGCGGCGCCCTTGCCAACCTCGGACTTGATCGAAAGCCTGGCATTGTGGCGCGTCAGGATATGCTTGACGATAGACAGGCCAAGGCCGGTGCCCTTCTGGGTCCGGCTGGTCTCGACATCGACGCGATAGAAGCGCTCGGTGATGCGCGGAATGTGCTCCTCGGGAATGCCGGGGCCAAAATCCGTGATGGTCACGTCGATGCCGGGCTCCGAGCCGGCATCGCCGTGCGCGATCGACACCACCACGCGCCCGCCCGACTGCCCGTATTTGCAGGCGTTCTCCAGGAGGTTCTCGAAAACCTGGAAAAGCTCGTCGCGATCGCCGGGCACATCGAGCGGCCCATCGGCATAATCCCGCTCGATGGCAACGCTGTTTTCCCTGGCCAGCGGTCCGAGTGAATCAATGACGCTGTCGAGTGTCTCGCGCAGATCGACCTCGGTTCCCGGCTTCAGATAAGGCTTCATCTCGAGCCGCGACAGCGACAACAAATCGTCGATCAGACGCGCCATGCGACTGGTCTGGCTCTCCATGATCTGCAGGAACCGATCGCGCGCCGCCGGATCGTTGCGGGCCGGCCCGCGCAGCGTTTCGATGAAGCCGGCGATGGAGGCGAGCGGCGTACGCAATTCGTGGCTGGCATTGGCGATGAAGTCGGCGCGCATGCGGTCGATCCTGCGCGTTTCGCTCTGGTCCTTGAATACCAGCACGTAGAGATCGGTGGCATGACCGACCGAGGACGCGCTCACCCGGTAAGCCCGTTCGACCGGCAGCTTCTCCGTGTAGTCGACGACATCGGAGGCGACATCGCCCGACAGCACGCCGTCCAGCAGAGCTTGCATTTCCGGCGCCCGGAACTTCAATGACAGCGACATGCCGGGCGCGATCCCGCCGAAGGCGGCATAGGCGGCGGCATTGGCATGCACGATGGTGGCGGTCCGGTCGAAGATGATCAGTGGATCCGCAACGGCGGCCGCAAGATATTCACCGGAGAGCCGCTGCAAGCCGATCGCCTCGATGGCCGCGCCGCTATCGGTGGATTGGCGCGCGCCGGCGGCCGGCAGCATTGCCGCCGCAAGCAGCAGGAGCAGCGCCGGCAACAGTGCGTAGGCAGAAATACCCGCAAAGGCAAAGGCGATCAGAACAGCGACGACGCCGGCCGCAAGCAGCCAGCGGCTGTTCCACAGCCGGATGGCCAGCGTTTGCGCCATCCCTTTCTGTTCCAGGTCAGCCATTCGCTCGCGCGCCCGCACCACATGCATTCGCCGGTCGCGCGGCGGCGGAAACTTCCGCTGGACCGCTCCGGAGGCTCCCAATAGCATGAGTCCGGAAGCTGAAAAGGGTTCGTCTCGATGAAAAATGCCAAGGAAAGTCCCGCCGCGCCGACTTCGGGTCCGCTGAAGATCAGGATCGACGGCAAGGAGCGGGAGTTCGACATCGAAAATCCCGTGCTTCCCGGCTGGGTCGAGGACAACAAGCTGACCGCCGGCGGCTATCCCTACGACAAGAAGATGAAAAGCGACGAGTATGACGAGACGCTCGAGAAATTGCAGATCGAGCTGGTCAAGGCGCAGGCCTGGCTGCAGTCGACCGGCAAGCGGGTGATGGCGCTGTTCGAGGGCCGCGACGCCGCAGGCAAGGGCGGCACGATCTTCGTGGTGCGCCAGTACCTCAACCCGCGCACGGCACGCAACGTGGCGCTGACCAAGCCGACCGCGACCGAGCTGGGACAATGGTACTTCCAGCGCTATGTCGATCATTTCCCGACATCTGGCGAATTCGTCACCTTCGACCGATCCTGGTACAACCGCGCCGGCGTCGAGCCGGTGATGGGTTTCTGCACGCCGCGGCAGCACGAGCAGTTTCTCGACGAGACGCCGCATTTCGAACGAATGATCTCCAACGAGGGCATCCACTTCTTCAAGTTCTGGCTGAACATCGGCCGGGAAACCCAACTCGAGCGCTTCCACGATCGTCGCTACAGCCCGCTGAAGAGCTGGAAGTTTTCGCCGATCGACGTTGCCGGCATCACCAAGTGGGATGATTACACAGAGGTGCGCGATACCATGTTCGAGCACACTCACAAGGAGTTCGCACCGTGGATCATCGTGCGGGCCAATGACAAGCGGCGCGCGCGGCTGGCGGTCATGCGGCGCATCCTGTTGTCGCTGCCCTATGACGGGCGCGACCTCGACGTGATCGGCAAGGAGGACAAGAAGATCATCGGCGAAGGGCCGTCGTTTTTGAAAGAATAGGCTGGCCTGGGAACCAGGACTGACGCATTTTGCGCCGCGCAGCCAAGGCCGCGCGGCGATGCTTTTTTCCTCGTCTGTCCTAAAGCGCGTCGCGTCGAAACGGATTCATGCGCCGCGCTTTAGGTCTTTGTTTCCATGCATGTCGTTGTCTCAAAACCGGGGCCACTTTTGAGCGACATGCATCAAGCCGCCAGCCGGGCGATGCGCTGCAATCGCCGCAGGGTCGTGTCGTCCTGCAGCGCCTGCTGGAAAAGCGAAATCTCCTGGTCGATGCGGTCGCATAGTGCCTGCGTGTCCCCCTTCAGCAGGCCGCGCGTCTGCAGCAGGGCGGCGACCGGCTTCTTGACAAGCTGTCTCGCCCGGCCGAGGGCCGCTTCCTCGACGCTGCCGCCCGGCACGATCTCGGCGATGAGGCCGAGCGCCCTGGCATCTTCGGCGCGAAGCGTGTCGCCGAGGCAGAAGAAGCGGAAAGCACCGGCGTAGCCGAGCTTCTGCGGCGCCAGGATGCTGGTCGCCGCATCCGGCACAAGGCCGAAATCGACGAATGGTACCCGGAACGTGCTTTCATCGGATGCGATCACCATGTCGCAATGGAACAGGATGGTGCAGCCGACCCCGACGGCATCGCCGTCGACGCAGGCAAGGATGGGCTTTGGAAATGTCGCCAGCGTGCGGAACAGGTCGGTGACGGCGGCGATCAGTTTCTGGTGCTTGGTGGCGTCGAGGAATTCGGAGAAGTCGCCGCCGAGACAGAAACAGCCTGCCAGGCCGCGCAAAACGACGACGCGCACCTCCTCATTGTCGGCGGCTTCATGGAAGGTCTTTGCTAGGCTTTCATAGGCTCTCCTGTCCAGCACCGGCCGGCCGTCATTCGACGACACGGTGACCACCAGCGTGTGGTTGCGAAGCTCAGGTTGCGGGTGTGTGCCCATGACTGTCTCCGATCTCATGACGCACGCCTTTGCCCGAGCATGTCGGGGTAACCCCTGGTCAGCACGGGCGCAAAATGATTGCGGCGCGAGCGCACCACGTCGAGGGTGTGTTCGTTGAAGGTCAGCAGGGTGGCCACGACCTGCTGGTTGCCATAGGTGCGCTGATAACCCAGCGGGGTCGCCAGGAAATGCAGTTGCAAGGCGCGCAGCACCCACATCGGCTCGAATTCGATGATCACCTTGTCGACGCCGCGCTTCAGCCCCCACTCGACGAAACCGGCGATCAATTCGGTGCCGACGGTTGAAACGCCGCGGCGGCCATCGCGAAAACCGGGAGCCACCGCATAGCGGGTCAATTCCCAGATGTTTGGGCCCGATGGCGGCGTTCCTTCGGAAAGGTCGGTCAAAACCTCGGTCAGCAGATGTGGCCGCGTGGTCGGCAACATCCTTTGATAGCCTGCGACTTCGTCACCTCTGATGACAATCTGATGCACCGCCTCGTCATGATCGAACTGGTCGAGTTCGAGCCCGTCGGGGCGCCGGAGATCGTCCCACCCCATCTCCTCGACGAATATCTTGTAGCGCAGCCGGTGGACGGCCTCCCAAAGATCGGGACGTTCCATCAATTCCTGGGTTGTAAGGGAAAATAGCATTCCGCCGTCTCCTGTGTTCAGAGGAAGATACGGCCGTGCTTCGATGAGAAAATTGCGTGATCGCGTATGCAAGAACTTCTAAGTCGGCACGGCCGACCTAGCTAATGTAGCCGCGCCGTATCGCTTCCGCGACGGCCTGCACCCGGTTGACGGCACCGAGTTTGCTTTTGGCGTTAAGAAGATGTTTCTCCGAGGTGTGTTCGGAGATGCCGAGGATTTGAGAAATCTCCCATTCGGACTTGCCGACGGCGGCCCATTGCAGGCATTCCCGCTCGCGCGGCGTCAGCACGATATGATCGATGGCCTTGCTCGCCATCGTGTGGAGTTGCATGGCGCGGCCAACCGCGTAGGTCGACACCAGCGACACCTGGCCGAACTCGGCGGCGGACAATTCCACGGCCTCCCCGCCCAGCGACACCATGACGATCTGGCCGTCGAGCGTGATCAGCGGGAAGGCCAGTCCATCACGCAGTTTGAAGGCACCGGCATCGCCCATCACTTCGCCGCTGCTCTTGTCTATGCGGATACTCTGCGAGGCCTCGCGCCACTGGAAGGGCGCCTGCAGCTGTTTCATGTGGCTGACGACCGGGTCATGATCGACATAGTTGCGCGCGACATAGCGCTCCAGCCACTCGCCGGGCCAATCGCAGAGAAGCACATGCTGCTTTTGCTGGCCGGCCGGCGTGCCCGGCTGCGGTACGGTTCCCGCCATCAGTGCGGTGAGACCGAAATCCGACGTTATGCCCAGCAGCGTTTCGCAGACCGCCGCCGCCGTCGCGGCGTGCTGCAGTTGGTCTATGAATTCCAGCGTGCGATCGAACTGACCCATCGCAACATCAACCCCATGTTGCCTCATGCATTGCGGCCTATGATGCGTGCCTGAGTTACACTTCGCCACCGACCACGGATTGCAAACCGCATGCTTATTCTGTGGCTCCGACCTCGATCCTCTCACCAAGGCGGCCAAAGCTGATTTGCAAACCGGCTAAATCATATCCTGAAATCGGCGTGTTGAAATCAAAAACCATTGTGCCTGTCCCATTTTCGTACGAAAACCGGTGCGAGCACGACCGCGGCGGAGTTTTATCTTGGCGTTCCAATGGAGATCCTTCGCCCTTGCGATGCTGATCGAATTGCTGTCGTTCGCCGACGGCGCGCGCGCCGCGGCGCCTCAGGTTCCGGTTCTGTGGGATGCCAAGGAGCGGCTGCCCAAGCCGGACCTTTCGGCGCTGCCCCGGCTGAGATTCCTGACGACCACCGATTTCCCGCCCTTCAATTTCCTCGACGGCTCCGGAAAGCTGTCCGGGTTCCACATCGATCTGGCACGTGCCATCTGCGCCGAGCTTGGCATTGTCGAGAAATGCCAGATCCAGGCCTTGCCCTGGGCCGAGCTGGAAGGCGCGCTACGGAAAGGTGAAGGCGAGGCGATCATCGCCGGCATCGCCGCAACGCCGGAATCGCGCGCGACCTATGCCTTCTCGCGCTCCTACCTGCAGTTTCCGGCGCGCTTCATCATGCCGAAGAGCAAGGCGCTGGCCGAACCGATCTTTGCCAAGTTGCGCGGCAAGCGTGTCGGCGTGGTCGCCGGCTCGGCGCATGAGAGCATGCTGCGCGACTATTTCAACACCGTTCAGATCGTCCCCTTCGACAGGCCGGAAAACCTCTATGCCGATCTCAAGGGCGGCAAGCTCGACGCCGCCTTCGGCGACGGCATGCGCCTGGCTTTCTGGCTGGGCGGCTCGGATTCAGCGGGCTGCTGCCGCTTTACCGGCGGCCCTTACCTGGCGCCTGAATATCTGGGCTCGGGCATGGCCATCGCAACCCGGGCGGACAATCCGGCACTGGCCGCCGCGTTCGACTACGCGCTGCAGGAGATTTCGATGAAAGGCACGTTCGCCGAATTTTATTTGCGCTATTTCCCGGTTAATTTTTTTTGATCCGGTCTCCGTCAGGTTTTGCTAGGGAGCTGCGGATATTCAGGTGAGCGTGCGCAGCCGCGCCTTGGCGGCACGGCCGATGGCGGCGACGGTCAGTGTGTCGAGATCGAGCTGACGCCGGATCAGCTGCAGCACCCGCACTTCTTCCATGCGCATTTCGAGATCGACGGCGGCCACCTCGAAGGCCGCGGCGTAGGCGGTGTCGCGCAAGCGCTCGGGCAGGGCCTCGGCGACTTCAGCCAGAACGCCTTTCAGCCCATCCTTTTCGTGCAGTCGCTTCTGGCAGGCCTGGGCGACACCGACCAGCCGGTCGTGGTTGAAATCCTCGAACACCGGCCAAGAGCGGACAACGTCGCCGATCCTGGCCAGTTCGACATCGGTCATGTCGCGATCGGAGGCCGAGGTGATGACCATCAGGTAGATCAGGGCTTCATGCGGCGTCGGCAATTTTTTCTCCTTGAACCGGGCTTCGAAGGTAGGAACGCACTCTCCGCACCGCAAGGAAAAAGCGCCGCACGCGTTGACGCTCCGGCGCTGCACGCCTAGAGACCGGTTGAAAAAACCCTGCTCCGGCCCCGCCTTCGAATGATTTGGGCCGGCGAATGATTTGGAAAACAGTGACATGGCGAGATCAAACATCGTCGATCTCAATCCCGAGGTGCTGGCGGCCGCGGCCGAGAGCAAGGCGTGGCCGTTCGAGGAAGCCAAAAAGATAATCGAACGCTACAAAGGCGCCGACTTTCCCCAAACGATCTTGTTCGAGACCGGCTACGGACCATCCGGCCTGCCGCATATCGGCACATTCGGCGAGGTGGCGCGCACGTCTATGGTGCGCCATGCGTTCCGCGTCCTGACGCAGGATAAGGTTGCGACCAAGCTGCTGTGCTTTTCCGACGACATGGACGGCATGCGTAAGATACCCGACAGCGTGCCGGACCGCGTCGCACTCGAGCAGCATCTGCACAAGCCGCTGTCGTCGGTTCCCAATCCGTTCGGCGGCGACTATGCGAGCTTCGCCGACCACAACAACGCGATGCTTTGCCGCTTCCTCGACACGTTCGGCTTCGACTACGAGTTCGCCAGCGCGACGCAATATTACAAGTCCGGCCGTTTCGACGCGATGCTGCTGCGCGCCGCCGAACGCTATGACCAGATCATGGCGGTGATGCTGCCGACGCTCGGCCCCGAGCGCCAGGCGACCTACAGCCCGTTCCTGCCGATTTCGCCGAAGAGCGGCCGTGTGCTTTACGTGCCGATGAAGCATGTCGACGCCAAGGCCGGCACCATCACCTTCGACGACGAAGGCACGGAGACCACGCTTTCGATCACCGGGGGCCGCGTCAAGCTGCAGTGGAAGCCGGATTTCGGCATGCGCTGGGCAGCGCTTGGCGTCGACTTCGAGATGTTCGGCAAGGATCACCAGACCAATGCTGTGGTCTACGACCGCATCTGCAACATTCTGGGTGGACGGGCGCCGGAGCATTTCGTCTACGAACTGTTCCTCGACGAGAACGGCCAGAAGATCTCGAAGTCGAAGGGCAACGGGCTGACCATCGACGATTGGCTGACCTATGCGCCGACCGAAAGCCTCGGGCTCTACATGTACCAGCGGCCACGGCAGGCCAAGAAGCTGTATTTCGACGTCATCCCGCGGGCCGTGGACGAGTACTACACCTTCCTTACCGCGTATCCCCGGCAGGACTGGAAGGAACGGCTGGGCAATCCGGTCTGGCATATGCATGACGGCAACCCGCCCGCCATCGACATGCCGGTGCCGTTCTCGCTGCTGCTCAACCTGGTCAGCGCCTCCAACGCGCAGAACAAGGATGTGCTGTGGGGCTTCATCTCGCGCCATACGGTGGGGGTGACGCCAAGGACGCATCCCGAGCTCGACCGGCTGGTCGGCCACGCGATCCGCTATTTCGACGATTTCGTGAAGCCGACGAAAACCTTCCGGCCGGCCGACAAGGTCGAGCGCGAGGCACTGCAAGCCCTCGACACGGCGCTTGGCGAACTGCCGGCGGACGCCAATGGTGAAGCGATCCAGAACGCTTCGCTCAACGTCGCACGCAAGATCGAACGTTATCAGGACCATTCCAAGCAGAGCCCGGAGGGCGGCCCCGGCGTATCGGGCGCCTTCTTCCAGATGATCTACCAGGTGCTGATCGGCCAGGAGCGCGGCCCGCGCTTCGGATCGTTCGTCGCGCTCTATGGCATTGCCGAAACGCGGGCGCTTATTGAGCGGGCGCTGGCTGGTCAGCTGGCTTGAGAACGCCGTCCACCTCTTCCAGGATCGAACTCGGCGCCTGAGGCGCCGGGCTTGGCGCGGCCGGCATTGCCGGCATGCCGGACAGATCGGGCGCCGATCCGAAAATGCCCTTCTTCGCCGTGCGTGCCTTGTCGCCGGCCTCGACATAAGGGCCACCCTTGGCGGCGCGCGCCCAGCCGTTTTCGACCAGCCATTGGCCGACATCCTGCTTGCCGATCCGGCATTCGGCGGCGATCAGGTCGCGGCCGCCCTCGGGCGGCACGATGCAGGCCACCGCGCGGCCGCGCAGGAAGGCGCGGAACGCCGTCCGCGCACGGACGCCGCACGGCCAGGATTTGCCGTCATCGCTACAAATCTCGTCCTGGCTGACGATGTCGATGCCGGAAACCGCGACCGAGTAACCCTTCGCTTCGATCAGGCCGGCGGCCGGCGCGACCGGCTGGAACAGCTTTGTGCCGTTCCAGTCGTCGGGCATTTTCGGCTTGGGCGGCACGGCCAGCGCCAGCTTGCTCAGCGGCTCGCGCGGCTCGACCCGTTCCAGTTCCTCGGCCGGAAGCTCAGGCGGCGCAACGAGGTCGGGATCGATCGCCCTCGAATGCGGCGCAGGCTTCGGCGGCTGTGGATTTGAAATGGCCGATGTGGCCGGTTCTTCGGGCACCATGTCGGCGTCCTCCCGCGCGATCGTATCGGCGCCCGGATCGAGCTGGTCCACCGTGACCACACTGTCGCTTCCATTCAGCGTGCGGCCGCCCGTGACGACCATGGCCGCCATTACCGGGACCATCAGAATCGAAAGGGCGATATGAAGGAGACGCACCAGCCGACCTACTGGCTTGCCCACACAATCCGCGCCACCCATTCTACATCGCGCATGGGAATATCGCGGTCGGGATGATCGGGATTGAGCGAGACCAGCGCGATCGACTTAACGGTCTGGCGCTCGAGCACCTTGGCCATGACCTCGCCGGCAGTGGTTTTGACGACGACGCGATCGCCCTTGCGGGTGATCGCGCCCGGTTCGACGATGAGGATATCGCCATTGCGGTAGAGCGGCAGCATGGAATCGCCCTGCACCTGCAGCGCATAGGAGCTCTCCGTCGATTGCGCCGGCAGTTCGACCAGATCCCAACCCTGACCGGCCGGAAAGCCGGCATCGTCGAAGAAGCCGCCGGCGCCGGCCTGGGCAAAACCGAGCAACGGCACGGAGCTTCCGCGGGCGATCGAGGCGCCATGACGGATCCCGGCCCGGCCTTCGATCAGGCCGGTGAATTCGTCGAGCGAAGCGCCCGTCGCCTCGATGATCTTGGCCAGCGATTCGGTCGAAGGCCAGCGTGGCCGACCATCCGACGACAGACGCTTCGACTTGTTGAAGGCAGTGGAATCAAGCCCCGCGCGCTTGGCCAGACCCGAGGCCGAAAGCGAATAGCGCTCGGCAAGAGCATCGATGGCGGCCCAGACACGGTCATGTGAGAGCATGTCTTGCTCTCCTTCAAACAGGAAAAAATACCTTTTCCGTTCTAACCCCGAGCCACCCTCTTGTCCACAGTCCAGGGCTGCCTCATGCCGCCTTTCTGGTCTCGCCCTTCGCATAGGGATCGAAGCGCTGGTAGAAGCTCTCGCCCTTCTCGGCCATGTCGAGCAGCAGCTTGGGCGCCTTGAACTCGGCGCCGTATTTCTTCTGCAGGCTCTTGGCGATCTTGACGAACCCCTTGACGCCGATGCCGTCGATGTAGGACAGCGCGCCGCCGGTGTAAGGGGCGAAACCGAAGGCCAGGATCGAGCCGACATCGGCCTCGCGCGGGTCGGTGACGATGCCCTCTTCCATCACCCGGGCCGCTTCCAGCGCGATGGTGACCAGCAGCCGCTGCTGCAGCTCCTCATAGTCGACCTTCTCAGGCGCAAGCTGCGGATAGAGATCCTTGAGGCCCGGCCACAGCTTCTTCTTGGCGGGTTTCGCCGGATAATCGTAGAAACCCTTGCCGTTCTTGCGGCCGAAGCGGCCGTGATCGTCGACCATGGTGTTGATCAGCGCCATCTGCTTCGGATCGACCGCCTTGTCGCCGAGATCCCTGATGGTCTGCTTCATGATTTTCTGGGCAAGGTCGATGGCCGTCTCGTCGGTCAGCGCCAGGGGTCCGACCGGCATGCCGGCGGCTTTCGCGGCATTCTCGATCATCGGCGCCGGGACACCTTCGATCAGCATCTTGTAGGCTTCCGACATGTAGCGCAGCACGCAGCGGTTGACGTAGAAGCCGCGCGTGTCGTTGACGACGATCGGCGTCTTCTTGATGGCGCGGACGAAGTCGATCGCCGCGGCCAGCGCCTTGTCGCCGGTCTTCTTGCCCAAAATGATCTCGACCAGCATCATCTTGTCGACTGGCGAGAAGAAGTGGATGCCGATGAAATTCTTCGGCCGCGCCGAATTCTTGGCCAGCGCCGAGATCGGGATGGTGGAGGTGTTCGACGCAAAGATCGCCGATGGCTTCAACATGGCTTCCGCCTGTTCGGTGGCGCTCTTCTTGACGGCCGAATCCTCGAACACCGCCTCGACCACCAGATCGCAGCCGGCAAGGTCGGCATAGTTGGCCGTCGGCGTGATCAGCGACAGCAATTTGTCCTTGTCCTCCGGCTTGGCGCGGCCCTTCTTCACCTGATCCGAGATCAGGTTGTCGGAATGCGCCTTGCCCTTGGCGGCAGACTCCATGTCGCGGTCGAGCAGCACCACCGGAATGCCGGCCTTGGCGGCGACATAGGCGATGCCAGCGCCCATGAAGCCGGCGCCGAGAATGCCGATCTTCTTGAACTTGGTTTCGGCTACGCCGGCTGGGCGGCGCGCGCCCTTGTTCAGTTCCTGCAGCGACACGAACAGCGAGCGGATCATCGCCGCCGCTTCCCTGGTCCGCATGATCTCGGTGAAATAGCGCTGCTCGATGCGCAAGGCGGTGTCGAACGGCACCAGCAGGCCTTCATAGACGCATTTGAGGATCGCGGCGGCGGCCGGATAGTTACCGTATGTCTCGCGACGCAGTATCGCGATGGCCGGCGGCCACAGATTGAAGCCGGCGGGCGAATAGATCTGGCCACCGGGCAGCTTGAAGCCTTTCTCGTCCCAGGGCGCCACCGGCTTCAAGCCGTTCCTGATCATCGCCTTGGCGGTATCGACCAGCCTTGCCGGCTCCGCGATCTCATGGATCAGGCCCATCGACTTGGCCTTTTGCGGCGACAGCGTCTGGCCGGAGGTCAGCATCTGCAGCGCCTGCTGCTGATCGGTCAGCCGCGGCACGCGCTGGGTGCCGCCGGCGCCGGGGAAGATGCCGATCTTCACCTCGGGAAGCGCCATCTTCACCTTGTCGCTATCGGCGGCGACGCGACCGTGGCAGGCCAGCGACAGTTCGAAGGCACCGCCCATGCAGGTGCCGTTGATCGCCGACACCCACGGCTTTCCGCAAGTCTCCAGCTTGCGGAACAGGCCGGTCATGATGCCGGCATTGTCGAACAGCGCCTTGGTGGCCTTTTCGGCGTCCTTTCCCTTTTCAGCGGCGAAGGTCGTCAGCATCTTCTGCAGCAGGGTGATGTCGGCGCCGCCGGAGAACGTGTCCTTGCCGGATGTGATCACCGCGCCCTTGATGGCGGCGTCACCCGTCACGTGATCGACGATGGCGTTCAGTTCCCGCATCGCTTCTTCGGTGAAGACATTCATCGATCGGCCCGGCATGTCCCAGGTGACAAGCGCAATGCCGTCGGCGTCTACGTCGAGGGTGAAATTTGTATAGCTCATCGTTTCTCTCCCCGTCAGACGCGTTCGATGATCGTTGCGGTGCCCATGCCGGCACCGATACACAGCGTCACCAAGGCGGTGTTCAAATCACGACGCTCGAGTTCGTCCAGCACCGTGCCCAAGATCATTGCACCGGTGGCGCCGAGCGGATGGCCCATGGCAATGGCGCCGCCATTGACGTTGATCTTGTCATGCGGAATGTCGAACGCCTGCATGTAGCGCAGCACCACCGAGGCGAAGGCCTCGTTGAGCTCGAACAGGTCGATGTCGGACAGCTTCATCTTGGCGCGCTTCAACAGCTTCTCGGTGACGTCGACCGGGCCGGTCAGCATCAGCACCGGTTCGGAGCCGATGTTGGCGAAGGTGCGGATGCGGGCGCGCGGCTTGATGCCCATCGCCTTGCCGGCCTTCTTCGAACCGAGCAGCACGGCCGCCGCGCCGTCGACGATGCCGGATGAATTGCCGGCATGGTGGACGTGGTTGACCTCTTCCACCTCAGGATGCTTCTGCACGGCGACGGCATCGAAGCCGCCCATCTCGCCAGGCATGATGAAGGATGGGTTGAGCGAGGCCAGCGACTGCATGTCGGTCGACGGGCGCATATGCTCGTCATGGTCGAGGATGGTCAGGCCGTTCTGGTCCTTGATCGGAATGACGGACTTCTTGAAGCGGCCGTCGGCCCAGGATTTCGCGGCACGCTTCTGGCTCTCGACCGCATAGGCGTCGACGTCGTCTCTGCTGAAGCCGTATTTGGTGGCGATCAGGTCGGCGGAGATGCCTTGCGGCACGAACCAGCCGGGCAGGCCGACCGAAGGATCCATGAACCAGGCACCACCGGAGGCACCCATGCCGACGCGCGACATCGATTCGACGCCACCGGCGATGACGATCTCGTCGGCGCCCTGCGCGATCTTGGCGGCGCCGAAATTGATGGCGTCGAGCCCGGAAGCGCAGAAGCGTGAGATCTGCATGCCGGGCGCCTTGGTGTCGTAGCCGGCCTCGAAGGCGGCAGCGCGCGGGATGACCGAGCCCGCCTCGCCGACCGGATCGACGCAGCCGAAGATGATGTCGTCGACAGTGCCGGTGTCCAGCCCATTGCGGTCGCGCAGCGCCTCGAGCGTCTTGGCGGCAAGCCGCACCGCCGGCACCTCGTGCAGCGATCCGTCCTTCTTGCCCTTGCCGCGCGGCGTCCGCACGGCGTCATAGACATAAGCTTCGGCCATCTCTTGCTCCTTAGGTTTATCCGACGCTGCTCAGAGCGAGCGTCCGATCAGCAATTTCATGATCTCGTTGGTGCCGCCGTAGATGCGCTGGACGCGGGCGTCGCGGAACATGCGGGCGATCGGATATTCATTCATGTAGCCATAGCCCCCATGCAATTGAAGGCATTCGTCGACGACTTTTCCCTGCAGGTCGCTGAGCCAATACTTGGCCATCGATGCGGTCACGGGATCGAGGCCGCCATTGATGTGGCGAGTGACGCAATCATTGTAGAAGACGCGGCCAATAGTGGCCTCGGTCTTGAGCTCGGCCAGCTTGAACTGGGTGTTCTGGAAATCGATGATCGCCTTGCCGAACGCCTTGCGCTCCTTGACGTAGTCGATGGTCAGCGCCAGCGCCCGCTCGATCATGGCGATTGCGCCGGTGCCGATCTGCAGCCGCTCCTGCGGCAATTGCTGCATCAGCTGGACGAAGCCCTGACCTTCCTCGTGGCCGAGTAGGTTGGAGGTCGGCACGCGCATGTCGTTGAAGAACAGCTCCGATGTGTCGTTGGCCTTCAAGCCGATCTTGTCGAGGTTGCGGCCACGCTGGAAACCTTCGACCTCGTCGGTCTCGACGACAATCAGCGAGGTGCCCTTGGCGCCCTTCTCCGGATCGGTCTTGGTGACGATGATGATGAAGTTTGCCAGCTGGCCGTTGGTGATGAAGGTCTTGGAACCGTTGACCTTGTACTGGTTGCCATCCCTCTCGGCCCGCGTTTTGACGCCTTGCAGATCCGAGCCGGCGCCGGGCTCGGTCATGGCGATGGCGCCGATCAGCTCGCCTGTCGCCAGCTTCGGCAGCCATTTCTTCTTCTGCTCTTCGGAGCCGTAATGGAGGATGTAAGGAGCGACGATCGAATTGTGCAGGCCGATGCCGAAACCATCGACACCGACATGGCCGATGGCCTCGATGATGGCACTCTCATGCGCGAAGGTACCGCCAGAGCCGCCATATTCCTCCGGCATCGAGGCGCAGAGCAGGCCAGCCGCACCGGCCTTCAGCCAGCTTTCGCGGTCGACCATCTCGTTCTTTTCGAACTCGTCGTAGCGCGGCGCGATCTCTTCCGACATGAAGCGGTGCGCCATGTCGTAGAGCATGCCGACCTCGTCCGCCGCCCAGGCGGGCTTGGGAAGGCCAAGGATTTCGGCTGGGTTGGTCATGCTGTATGATACTCCTCCCAGAGCGCATCTTCAGAGTTGAGGTCGGCGCGCTTTACGCAGGACCCCACCCGGCCCTTCGGGCCACTCTCCCCTCACGGGGAGGGAAACTAACTTTAGAACGCTTCCGACGGCAGTGCCATCAGCGTGTCGGCGCCGCTCGAAATGCGGGCGAGATGCGCTGATGTCTCCGGCATGATCCGCTCCATGAAGAAGCGCCCCGTCACGACCTTGTTGTCGTAGAAGGCTACGTTGTTTTCATAAGAGGATTGGACGCCATTGGCGCCCGTCTTGCCAAGAGCCGCCTTGGCCATCCGCGCCCACATGTAGCCGAGCGCGACAAGGCCGAAGAGATGCATATAGTCGGTCGAGGCGGCGCCCGCATTGTCGGGCTTGGCCATGCCGTTCTGCACCAGCCACATGGTCGCCGCCTGCAGATCGTTGAGACCCTTCTTCAAGGCCTTGGTGAACGGCGCCATCTTGTCATCGGAGCGGTTCTCCTCGCCGAATTCGCCGACCTCCTTGAAGAAGGCCTGCACGGCGCGGCCGCCATTCAGGCCGAGCTTGCGGCCGACGAGGTCGAGCGCCTGGATGCCGTTGGCGCCTTCATAGATCATGGCGATGCGGGCATCGCGCACGAACTGGCTCATGCCATGCTCTTCGATGTAGCCGTGACCGCCGAACACCTGCTGCGCCATCACCGCGTGGTCGAAGCCCTTGTCGGTGAGCACGCCCTTGACCACCGGCGTCATCAGGCCGGTGTAGTCGTCGGCGGCCTGGCGGTCCTTGTCGTCACCGGAGCGGTGGGCGATATCGGACTTGATCGCCGTCCACAGCGCCAGCGCGCGACCGGCCTCGTTAAAGGCCTTCATGGTCATCAGGCTGCGGCGGATGTCGGGATGGACGATGATCGGATCGGCCTTCTTGTCCGGCGCCTTGGCGCCCGACAGCGAGCGGCCCTGCAGGCGGTCCTTGGCGTAGGCGACAGCGTTCTGGTAGGCGATCTCAGAAAGCGAGAGCCCTTGCAGGCCGACGCCGAGGCGCGCCTCGTTCATCATCGTGAACATCGCCTTCAGGCCGCCATTGGCCTCGCCGAGCAGCGTGCCTTGCGCCTCGTCATAGTTCATGACGCAGGTCGAATTGCCGTGGATGCCCATCTTCTCCTCGATCGAGCCGCAGGAGACGGTGTTCCTGGCGCCCGGATTGCCCGATGCGTCGAGCATGAGCTTCGGCACGATGAACAGCGAGATGCCCTTGACGCCTTCCGGCGCGCCCTCGATGCGGGCCAGCACCAGATGGACGATGTTGTCCGACATGTCGTGTTCGCCGGCGGAAATGAAGATTTTCTGGCCTGATATTTTGTAGGTGCCATCGCCGTTCGGCACCGCCTTGGTGCGCAGCAGGCCGAGATCGGTGCCGCAATGCGGCTCGGTCAGGTTCATTGTGCCGGTCCAGGCGCCTTCGATCATCCTGGGCAGCCACTGGGCCTTCTGCTCGTCGGTGCCGTGGGTGATGATCGCCGCGATCGCGCCTTGCGTCAGGCCCGGATACATCATCAGCGACATGTTGGCCGAGACCATATATTCGGAGACTGCAGTGTGTACGGCGTAGGGCAGGCCCTGGCCGCCGAACTCGACCGGTGCGGCCAGTCCCATCCAGCCGCCCTCGCGATACTGGTTGAAGGCCTCCTTGAAGCCCTTCGGCGTCGTCACCGAACCATCGTCATGACGAACGCAGCCTTCCATGTCGCCGACACGGTTCAACGGGTGCATGACGTTTTCGGCGAGCTTGGCGCCTTCGGCGAGGATCGCCTCGAGCACATCGGGTGTGGCGTCGGAAAATCCGGGAAGGTTCGAATAGCGCTGGTAGCCCAGCACCTCGTTGAGCACGAACAGCGTATCCTGGACGGGAGCCCTGTATGTCGGCATGCGTTTTCTCCACCCTGCGAACCCGGTCCGAACGCCCCGATGACAGCCAGGGGCGGCATGCGGACCGATGTTGAGAGCGGGATAGCAAAAATTGACGTTTGCGTAAACGTCAATTTTTTCGATGCGACGAGATTTCCCGCTCATTGCAGCAATGAGCGTAGCGGCATGGCAGCGCTTGCGAAGATAACGAAAGCCGCGCGGCGGGGCCGCGCGGCTTTGATAATCAGACATTCAGGCGGATGACTTACCAGCTTGACGCAATTCCGAAGGTAAAGCGCTACGCGCTTTCCCGGGAAAACCGATTCACACTTTTCCTGGAATTGCTTTAGCTGGCGGCGCTCGCCTGCGGTGCGGACCGCTCGGCCAGCATCCGGCGCACTGCCGACATCGAGCCGCTCAGCTCGTTGATGGCGTCGTCAATCAGCGCTCGTTGCTTCTGCAGGCGGGCAAGCTGCTTTTCCGATTTGTCCAACGCCAGCCGCAGCTGCTTGGTGTTTGAACCGGTCGGATCGTAAAGATCCATCATCTGCTTGACGTCGCGCAGCGAGAACCCGACCTTGCGGCCAAGCAGGATCAGCTTCAGCCGGGCCTTGTCGCGGCGCGTGTAGAGACGGGTCGAACCGTCACGCCGCGGGTTGAGCAGGCCCTTGTCTTCGTAGAAACGCAGCGTGCGCAGTGTCACTCCGTATTTTTTTGCCATCTCGCCGATGCGGACAAGGTCCTCGCCGGCTTCGACGGACATATTGGTATTGGCCGCGGTCTCGCCGGCCGAGATAAGCTTCATAGTCACTGGCTTTCCCCGTCTGATGGCGTCGCGGTCCTAGACCGTGTGTCGCCTGACTGGAAGCGGGGGCCTGCTTCCAGTCGTGGTTTCAACAAACAAATCGCAAAAAAGCACGCTCGACGCGCCTTTTACGTTTACGTCAATTCTATACCGATTGCCGCCTCATGGCGCAAGGGCGTTCCGAGTCCGAACTTTATGCCGCACCGTCAGGCGGAGCCAACATCCTTTCAATTTCTTAAGTTTGGTTAACGCGTTGTTTACCACGTTGGGGGAAATGTGAGCGCGTCGGCTACCCGTGTTTATCCTGTATCGAATTTTTCACGGTTTTTCGGAGCGCGGGTGAGAACCCGGGAAGCTCGTCTTCCACCGCGGCATAGCCGCCGGTCGCCTCGTTCCGACAGGGACTTGAGGGAACTGGCCGCGAGCCAGCCATTCTGAAAGACGGACGCACCTATGAACAGCAAGCGGTCCTATCTCGACACACTCAACGCCGGCAGGCAGCGCAGGCCGCAGACCACGCTTGAGCAGTTGAACCGGTCGCTGGAAACGCTGGAGCAGCGGCTGGAGCGGACGCGCGAGGACCCGATGGCACGTCCCGATCCCCGTCAATATGGCGCCGATGCACGTTATCCCGCCGCCCGACCCGCCAGCCAGCAGCGCTGGTATGAGGATCCGCAGGCCGCGCCGCGCCCGAAGACCCCGATGCAGGGAGCCGCCGCTTTCGGGCAGAATTACCAGGCCATTGCCCGCGACATCGATCGCGTGCGCGGTCAGGAAGACGGCGTTGCCATGGTTGGCAAGATCGCCGGCGAGTTGCGCGGCATGCGCGAGGAATTGCGCCACCAGATGACCGCCGGGCTGCAGCGTGAATTCGAAGCACTGCGCAAGGACATCGAGCGGGCTTTCCAGTCGGGCGCCAGGCCCGGCGCCTCGGCCAAGGGCAGCGCCGAACTCGGCCTTGAATTCGAACGGCTTTCCGGCGCCATCCAGACGCTGGCCGAAAAGAGCGGCGACAGAAGCGTCAACATGCTGCGACTCGAGCTCGAACAGGTCAAAGCCGCGATCGACACGCTGGCACGTGAAGAGAGCGTGCAGAAGGTCGACCGCCGCTGGGACGATTTCGATCGTCGCTGGACGGCTTTCGAGGACCGCGTCGACGCCGATCAGCGCAAGCGCTCGGACGATCCAGGCCTGTCGATGCTGACCGACCGGCTGGAGCAGATCAGCAACGCCGTCAACAACCTGCCGGAATCGCTGTCGCTACGCTCGCTGGAGGAAAAGGTGCGCACGCTTGCCGGCGCCGTCGATCACTTCGCCAGCCAGCAAGACAATCGCGGCAGCGACACGCTTGGCATGATCGACGAGCGGCTGGACGAGATTTCCCGCGCCATCGTTGCATCGACGGTCGCTGCGCAAGCCAATTCATTCGACCACGAGGCCTTCGAGCGCATCGAGAAGCGGATCGACTCGCTTGCCCGGCAGATCGAGGAAGTGGCGCAGGATCGGCCCGATAACGCGGTCATGGACCGGCTGAGCACCCTATCGAGCCGGGTCGACGAGCTCGCTGGCCGTGCCAATCTGCCCGAGCAGGCAATGGAGCGCCTAGCCAAGCAGATCGCACTCATCGCCGACAAGATCGACCAGGCGCCCGCCATGCCTGACGCCGACTACATCTTCCACGGGCTGGAGCAACGCTTCGACGTGCTGTCGGGCATGATGGAACGCCGACAGGGCGACGCCATCGAACAGGGCAACATGCTGTTTCGCGATCTCGAACGCCGGCTTGACGAGGTTGCCGACAGGCTTGACCAGCGGATGCCGCAAGTCGATAGCGCCGGCATCATGGATGCCATCGATGCCCGCTTCACCGCGCTGGCCAAGCGCATGGAAACGCGTGTTCCCGATCCCGCCGGCGAGGCGGCGATCCGCGGCCTGGAAAGCCGGCTCGAAGACATTTCAAGCCGGCTGGATGCGTCGGCCGCGCAGGTGGCCGGCATCGATCCGGCGCTGATCCGCAGCCTGGAGGCGCAGGTCGCCGGCCTGTCCGCCCATCTTTCCAGGCCCAGCACGCCGCTGCCGGAATTCGAGGACATCAGCCCGCGCCTCAACGAAATCGAGAAGTCGCTGGCCGGAACCCGTGATTCCATCCTCGGCGCGGCGCGCGAAGCGGCCGAGAACGCGGTGCGATCGCTGGCCGGTTCGAGTGCCAACACGACGGCCGTTTCCGGCCTTGCACAGGATTTGAAGACGCTTGAAACGCTGACGCGCCGCTCCGACGAGCGCAATTCGCGAACGTTCGAGGCCATCCACGACACGTTGCTCAAGATCGTCGACCGGCTGGGTTCGCTGGAACCCAGCGAGCCAATCGAGGCGATGAGCGAATTGCTGGATACGGCACCGGCCGAACCGAGCAACTGGCGCGGCGCCCGGCGACCCAAGATGGCCGTCGAGCCGCCGTCGATGGATATCGATCAGCCCTTGCCATTGACTGGGGACATGGCCGATCTCGATGGCCGCGCCGCCGCGATCCCCCGCAACGAGCCGGGCGCTCGCAGCGGCCTGGGCCTGGGCACTCGCACGCCCGCCGAGGCCGCCGCTGCTGCGGCCATGGCGGCGCTCGGCTCCGACCCGATTGCCGAGAAAAGCGAACAGGCGGGCGGCCGCAAATCAATGTTCGGCGGCCTGGCCCGCGCATTCAAGGGCAAGAAGGAGGCGGACATTCCGCCATTGGCCGGCTCGGCGCCGAGTGCCCCTGTACCGAGTGTCGATCTCGACGAGCCGCTCGATCCGAAAATGGCCAACCGGCCGCTGGAGCCCGGCTCCGGCGCACCTGACCTCAACGCCATCATGAAGCGTGTGCGCGACGAGCGCGGCCAGCCGGCCAAGCCCAGCGACACCGATGCCGCGAAATCGGATTTCATCGCCGCGGCCCGGCGCGCGGCGCAGGCAGCCGCCGCCGAGGCCGACGCGGTGAAGCGCCAGTCGACAATAACCGGACCGGTGAAGGCGCTGCGGATCGGCGAGCTGCTCAAGGCACGGCGCAAGCCGATCCTGATGGGGACAACCGCGATATTGCTGGCGCTGGGCGCCTTGCAACTGAGCAAGGCCTTCTTCGCCGATCCCGCCCAGGTGGCGAGCAACGACGTCGCGCCGATCGTCGCCTCGCAGCCGGTGAAAACCGCCTCATTCGATGCCGCTGGCCAGCCACGGACAGACGTTCAGCCCGCGGCAGTGGAAAGCGCGCCGGATCGTACCGTGAGACAGGCCGAGCCGTCCGAACCGGCAATCAATGACGACATGGCGGCGCAAGGCACGATGGCGACGCCGCCGGGCGCCGAGCCGTCGATGGATGCCGCGCCGGCAGCCGAGCCGGCTCCCGCCTCCGTCGCTTCGGCTACGCCCGCCGATGCCAACGCGGCGACGGCCGACACGACAGCTTCGACCGCGCCGGCCACGACTGCCCCGGGCCCCACTGTTTCAACCGCCACGGATACGAGCGATGCCGACACAAGCACCCAGCCGATGACGGCCCAGCCGGCCGCCGCCAAGGACACCACGGGCGCGGTTCCGCCAACGGATGCTTCGCCGGCGGCGGCCACGGCCAAGATCGACATTCCCGCTGACGCCGGCCCGGTCGCCTTGCGCGATGCCGCCGCCAGTGGCGATGCCAAGGCGCTGTTCGAGATCGGCTCGCGCTATGCCGAGTCGCGCGGCGTCAAGGAAGACATGGCGGCAGCCGCCAAATGGTACGAGAAGTCGGCGGAACTCGGCTTCGCGCCGGCCGAATATCGCATTGGCAATTTCTACGAAAAGGGCATCGGTGTCGCGCGCGACATCAAGAAGGCGAAGACCTGGTACCAGCTTTCCGCCGAGCAGGGCAACGCCAGCGGCATGCACAATCTGGCCGTGCTGTTCGCCATGGCCGCGGACGGCGTGACCGACAATGAATCGGCGGCGCACTGGTTCCAGGCGGCGGCTGACGCCGGCGTCAAGGACAGCCAGTTCAATCTCGGCATCCTCGCCGCCAAGGGCGTCGGCATGAAGCAGAACCTCGAAGAGTCCTACAAATGGTTCGCGCTCGTCGCCAAGACCGGCGACAAGGATGCGGCGGCCAAGCGTGACGAGATCGCCAATGCGCTGCGGCCCGAGCAGCTCGAACGCGCCCGCGCCGCGACCGAATTGTGGAAGCCCAAGCCGCTGGACGCGGCAGCCAATTCGGCCGACGTTCCCGAATCCTGGCAGGACGGCGCACCGCAGACGACGGCCAGTATCGACATGAAGAAGGCCGTCCAGAACATCCAGCGCATTCTCAACAAGAATGGCTACGATGCCGGCGGCACCGACGGCAAGATGGGCCAGAAGACGAAGACCGCGATCATGGCTTTCCAGACCGACAACAAGATGCCGGCGACCGGCGAGGTCGATGAAAAACTGGTCAAGGCGCTGCTGGCGCGCAAATAACGGCAGAGGCGTCGCTTCCACGACGCCCTTGCCACACATTTGCCTGTTAACTGATTGAGATGTTTTTTGTTTCGGCGGCGTAGCGTGGTTTGACTTCGCGGCACCTCCGGCGCAAGAACGAATTGGCTTGTCGGGCCAAGATGCCCGCAACGGTTGCATTCACCGACAGGCAGAACTGATCGAGACTGACGGGTGGGCATCTATCTCCCGATCGCGGAAATTTCCGTCAACGTCTTCGTCCTGCTGGCCATGGGTGCGGCGGTGGGTTTCCTGTCGGGCATGTTCGGCGTCGGCGGCGGCTTCCTCATCACGCCGCTGCTGATCTTCTACAACATACCTCCCGCGATCGCGGTCGCCACCGGCGCCAACCAGGTCATCGCCTCCTCCGTCTCCGGCGTCCTTTCGCACATGAAGCGGGGGACGCTCGACTTCAAGCTCGGTGGCGTGCTGCTGGCCGGCGGCATCATCGGTTCCACCGGCGGCATCTACGTCTTCGCCTTCCTGCGCCGCCTCGGCCAGCTCGATCTGTTCATCTCGCTGCTTTACGTCGTGCTGCTCGGCACCGTCGGCGGGCTGATGCTGGTCGAAAGCGTCAATGCGCTACGCGCCACGCGCAGCGGCGCGGCACCGGTGCTGAAGAAATCCGGACAGCACAACTGGATCCATCGCTTGCCGTTGAAGATGCGCTTCAGGGCATCAAAACTGTTCGTCAGCGTCATCCCGGTGCTTGGCCTTGGCGCCGGCATTGGCTTCCTATCGTCGATCATGGGCGTCGGAGGCGGCTTCATCATGGTGCCGGCGCTGATCTACCTCCTGAAAGTGCCGACCAATGTCGTCATCGGCACCTCGCTGTTCCAGATCATCTTCACCTCCGCCTACACGACGCTCGTCCATGCCACCACCAACCAGACGGTCGACGTCGTGCTGGCCTTCCTGCTGATGGCAGGCGGCGTCGCCGGCGCGCAATATGGCGCCAAGGCCGGCCAGAGGCTGCGCGGCGAGCAGCTCAGGGCCTTGCTGGCGCTGCTGGTGCTGGCGGTGGCGATACGATTGGCCATCGATCTTTTCGTCACCCCGCCCAATCTCTATTCGCTGTCCGCCACGGGCCTCAACTGATGAGGGCTCCTAACGCGTTCGCAACCGCCATTTTCCTGTCTTTGCTTGCGGCCGCCGTGCCGGCGAAGGCACAGATCCCGCTGACGGAAGGCATTCAGATCGGGCTCTCCACCGACAATGTCTCGATCACCGCCGGCTTTTCCGGCGCCGACCTGACCATCTTCGGTTCGCTGGAAAATCCCGATCCATTCGTCGCGCGCCAGGGCCGTTACGATGTCATCGTCGTGCTCGAAGGTCCGCCCAAACCGGTGGTGGTGCGCCGCAAGGACCGAGTGCTCGGCGTCTGGGTCAATCTGGACTCAGAGACCTTCGAGAACGTCCCGATGTCCTATTCGGTGGCGACGACGCGACCGCTGCAGGACATCACCGAACCCAACAGCTACAAGCAGCTGTCGCTCGGCGCCTCCAACCTCTACATGCAGCCCGCCGATGCCGGCGACAGCCCGGCGACGATCGAGGAATTCACCGCTGCATTGCGGGAGCGCAAATCGGCGACCGGCCTCTACAGCGAGAATGTCGGCGGCGTGCAATTCCTGTCGCAGAACCTGTTTCGCGCCACCGTCAGGCTGGCGCCGAATGTTCCGGTCGGCACCCACAAGGCGCGCGCCTTCCTGTTCAAGAGCGGCCTGTTCATCAAGGAAAGCTCGGCGCAGCTCGAAATCCGCAAATCCGGTTTCGAACAGTCGATCTTCCGTGTCGCGCACAATTATTCCTTCCTCTATGGCGCCTTCGCCATATCGCTGGCCATGCTGACAGGCTGGCTCGGAAGGCTGATCTTCCGGCGAGACTAATGCATGTCGCCCAAAAGTGGCCCCGGTTTTGGGAGAACGACATGCATCGAATCAAAAACCTAAAGCGCGTCGCCTGAATCCGTTCAAACACGACGCGCTTTAGAACTTTTCCCGAAAAGTGGTTTCCCTTTGTGGGAGCATGCGGTAGACCGCGCTCCCCAGCCAACTGGCAGACACAAACAATTCGGTTCGGCAGAGCAGCCTGTCCCCGGGCAGCGCGCGATTTCTCATGGCGCCTATCGGCTCGCCGACGACAAATACAGGAACTTGTCATGCGACCAGCCTTCGGCGGCATCGACTTCGGCACTTCCAATTCCACCGTCGGTGTGGTCCGGAACGGGCAGCCGCGCCTCGTCGTGCTTGAAGACGGTCAGGTCACGCTGCCCAGTGCCGTGTTCTTCAACTTCGAGGACAACCGCACCTGTTTCGGCCGCCAGGCCATCGCCAACTACACCGACAGCATCGAGGGCCGGCTGATGCGTTCGCTGAAGAGCGTGCTCGGCAGTTCGCTTGCCCATGAAAAGACACGCATCAAATCGCGGTCGATTGGCTTCATGGAGATCGTCGGCATGTTCCTCGGCCATCTCAAGAAGAAGCTGGAGGTAGATGCCGGCGACATGGTCGAGACCGTGGTGCTTGGCCGGCCGGTGCAGTTCGTCGACGACGATACCGAGGCCGATGCGAAGGCGCAAAGCGAACTCGAAAACGCCGCGCGAGCCCAGGGCTTCAAGCACATCGCTTTCCAGTTCGAGCCGATCGCGGCGGCGCTCGACTACGAACAGAAGGTGACGCGCGAGGAACTGGCGCTGATCATCGACATGGGCGGCGGCACGTCGGACTTCTCGATCGTGCGCGTTTCACCGCAGCGTTCCCGTTCGCTCGACCGCAAGGACGACATCCTGGCCAGCCGGGGCGTCCATATCGGCGGCACGGATTTCGACCGGCTGCTGAGCATCGCCCATGTGATGCCGCAGCTTGGCTACCTGACGCCAACCAAGGATGGCAAGCGCAATCTGCCGGCAAGCTACTTCATCGACCTCGCGACATGGCAGCGCATCAACCTGGTCTACACCGCCAAGGCGATGACGCATCTGCGCCAGATCCGCTACGAGGCCGAGCGCGCCGACCTTGTCGACCGTTTCATCCACATCGTCGAACACCGCTACGGACATGCGCTGGCGGCACTTGTCGAAAAGGCCAAGATCGAGCTGACCGACAGCTCGTCCGCCCATGTGGCAGTGAAGCTACCGGGCGCCGAGTTCGCCGCCGAAATCACGCGCGGTGGGCTGGATGCCACGATTGCCAGGGACATCGAGCGGGTCACCGCAACGGTGGGGCAGACCATCCAGGACGCCCAGGTCAGGCCGCTCGACATCACTGCGGTGTTCCTGACCGGCGGATCGACCGCGATCCCGCTGGCAAGGCGAGAGATCCTGTCGCTGGTGCCGCAGGCATCCGTCATCGAAGGCGACATGTTCGGCTCGGTCGGACTTGGCCTGGCGCTGGATGCGCAGCGAAAATACGGCTGACGCGCGTCTCACCATGGTCTGCTGACGTACCCAGATGCGCCTTGAGCGCCATCTGGGCCAGGCTTGCCTGGCGATCGCGATGGGTGATCATGGCGAAGTCGCGTTTCGGCAAGTCGAGCGGCACGGACCTGAGACTGCCTTCGGCCACGGCGCGGGCCACGACAAGCTCCGAAATGATGGTGGCGCCGGCTCCCGCCTCGACCGCCTGGCGGATAGCCTCATTGCTCGGCAGCACCAGGAATATCTGGAGGTCGGCTAGCGAAATTCCTTCGCGGCGCGCCAGATCCTCCAGCACTTCGCGCGTGCCCGAACCGCCCTCGCGGATGATCCAGCGCAGGCCCTTGATGTCAGGATGGCCGGGCGTAACTTCGGCGATCTCCGGATGCGAGCTGGCAACGACCAGCATCAGCCTGTCGATGTCGACCTTGGCGCGGCGCAGGATGTCGGACTCGGTGCGCCCCTCGACCAGACCGAGATCGGCCGCGCCATCGAGGACATTGGCCTCGACCTGCCTGGTGTTGCCGATGCTGACGCTCAGCCTGACGGCGGGATAGGCTTCGTGGAAGGAAGCCAGCCGGCGCGGCAGCCAGTAGCTGGCGATGGTCTGGCTGGCGGCGATCGAGAGGCTGCCGGTGACCGTCTGCGAGACATGTTCCAGCACATTGCGGGCGGCGGCGGCCCGTTCGAGCACGGCCTTGGCCTCAGGCAGGAACCGGTGACCGGTCTGGGCAAGCTCGATGTTGCGGCCGACCCGGTTGAACAGATGGACGCCGTGCTGTTCTTCAAGCGCCCGGATGGCCGCCGATGCGGCCGACTGCGAAATGCCCAGCAGTTCCGCCGCCCTGGTCATATGGCCGCGCTCGGCGACGGCGACGAAAATCCGCAATTGGTCCAGGGTCATGGGCGCATTAAGAAACAATATCGATCGAATTTACAAGAACAATTGATTAGACAGATCGATATCTTTATTCTAAGTTTTGCCGCGAAGTTAGAAAAAACTCGCCGAGAGATCGCAGAGAGCAGAATGATCGGGCGGTTCAGATCCCTGCTTGCGCATTGGACCCGCGGCATAAGGCGGCGGCTGGCCGGCGATCGATATCATCCGGAAGAGCACTACATGCGCGGCCCCGGACCGAAGACACGGGCCAAATCCGTTGGCCGCACGGGCATCCCCGGATCATGATGCAGGGACCGCCTCGCGGCGCGAATTCGGCACCATCGCAACGCCCGCTTGCCGACACCCGCGCACCGGATGAAGGCGATGGCGTCGACACCTCGCCTGCCGTTTCCGACAGCATCGCCAAGACGACCTGCTACATGTGCGCCTGCCGCTGCGGCATCGATGTCCACATCAAGGATGGCAAGGTCCGCTATATCAACGGCAACAAGGACCATCCGGTCAATCGCGGCGTGATCTGCGGCAAGGGCAGCGCCGGCATCATGCAGCACTACAGCCCGGCAAGGCTGAAGAAGCCATTGCTGCGCACCGGCCCGCGCGGCTCTGGCGAGTTCCGCGAGATCGAGTGGGAAGAGGCGTTTTCGATCGCTACCGAGCGGCTCTCCAACATCCGTCGGACCGACCCCAAGAAACTGGCCTTCTTCACCGGCCGCGATCAATCCCAATCCTTGACCGGCTGGTGGGCGAGCCGGTTCGGCACGCCGAATTTCGCCGCCCATGGCGGCTTCTGTTCGGTCAACATGGCGGCCGGCGGCCTCTACACGATCGGCGGCTCGTTCTGGGAATTCGGCGAACCGGACTGGGACAACGCTAAGTACTTCATGCTGTTCGGGGTCGCCGAGGACCACGATTCCAACCCGATCAAGATCGGTCTCGGCAAGCTCAAGGCGCGCGGCGCCAAAGTCGTCTCGATCAATCCGTGCCGCACCGGCTACAATGCGATCGCCGACGACTGGATCGGTATCCGGCCCGGCACCGACGGCCTGTTCGTATTCGCCCTCATCCACGAATTGCTCAGGGCGGGCCGCGTCGATCTCGACTACTTGATCCGCTACACCAACGCTCACGTCCTCGTCATTCAGGAGCCGGAAGCGGCCGATGACGGGCTGTTCGTCCGTGACGGCGATGGCAATCCGTTGGCCTGGGACAGGGTGGCGAAGACACCGGTCAGCGCCACCGATGCCACTGCGAGACCCGCGCTGACCGGCAACTTCACGATCGGCGGACGCCGCTGCGTTCCGGTGTTCCAGTTGCTGGCCGACCGCTACCTTGATGAGAGCTATGCACCGGACGCGGTCGCCGAGCGCTGCGGCATTGCCGCCGATACGATCCGCAGGATCGCCGCCGAACTCGCCCATGTCGCCTTCGAACAGACGATCGAATTGCCTATCGCCTGGACCGACTGGGCCGGGCGCAGGCACGAGACGATCAAGGGGCGGCCTGTCTCGATGCACGCCATGCGCGGCATCTCCGCCCACTCGAACGGTTTTCATACATGCCGCGCCATCCATTTGCTTCAGGTGCTGCTGGGCACCGTGGATGTGCCGGGCGGCTTCCGCTTCAAGCCGCCCTATCCCCGATCCGCGCCGCCCGAACCGAAACCGGCCGGCAAGACCATCAAGCCGATGACGCCGCTCGACGGCATGCCACTCGGTTTCGTCTGCGGGCCGGACGACCTGCTGGTCGATGCGGCCGGAACACCGACCCGTATCGACAAGGCCTATTCGTGGGATGCGCCGCTGGCCGCGCATGGCCTGATGCACACCGTCATCCGCAACGCCTGGGCCGGCGATCCCTACAGGATCGACACGCTCATGATGTACATGTCGAACATGGCGTGGAATTCCTCGATGAACACCGTCGAGACCATGGCCATGCTGACCGACCATGATGACGAGGGCAACTACAAGATCCCGTTCATCATCTATTCCGATGCCTATTATTCCGAGACCGTGCCGTTCGCCGACCTCGTGCTGCCGGACACGACCTATCTTGAGCGGCATGACTGCATCAGCCTGCTCGACCGGCCGATCAGCCATGCCGACGGGCCGGGGGACGCCATTCGTCATCCTGTCGTCGAGCCGGACCGTGATGTCCGGCCGTTCCAGTCGGTGCTGATCGAACTCGGCGCGCGGCTCGGCCTGCCCGGCTTCGTCAACGACGATGGCTCGGCCAAGTATGGCGACTACGCCGACTACATCGTCAACCATGAGCGCACACCCGGCATCGGCCCGCTCGCCGGCTGGCGTGGCAAGGATGGAACCTCGACCGGCAGGGGCGAGGCCAATCCGGACCAGTTGCAACGCTACATCGACAATGGCGGCTTCTGGCATCACGATTTCGCGGATGACCAGCGTTACTACAAGATGTCCAACCGCTCCTATCTCGATTTCGCGGTGCAGATGGGCTTCATCCCCAAGGCGGAGCCGATCGTCTTCCAGCTCTATTGCGAGCCGATGCAACGCTTCCGGCTGGCCGCGCGCGGTCATGGCCGCGTCTTGCCACCGGAGGGCGATCGCCAACGCATCGAGACCTACATGGACCCGCTGCCGTTCTGGTACATGCCCTTCGAGGAAGCGGTCGTCGGCTTCGAAAATTATCCGCTGCATGCACTGACGCAGCGGCCGATGCACATGTACCATTCCTGGGGATCGCAGAATGCGTGGCTGCGGCAGATCACCAGCCAGAACCGGCTGTTCGTGCATCACCGGACGGCAGCAGATCTAGGCCTTGTCGATGACGACTGGGTGTGGATCGAGAGCATCAATGGCAGGGTTAAGGGACAGATCAAGCTGATCGACGGAGTGAACGAAAGCACGGTCTGGACCTGGAACGCCATCGGCAAGCGGCGCGGCAGCTGGGGGCTGAAGGACGACGCGGCTGAATCCAATCGCGGCTTCCTGCTCAACCATATCATCGGCGACCAGACCTCGGCCGACGTCAACGGCAAGCGCTATTCGAATTCCGATCCGGTCACCGGCCAGGCGGCATGGTTCGATCTGCGCGTGCGCATCGTCAAATGCGCGGCGGAAGAGGCCGGCTTCACCGAGCCGCAATTCGAGCGTTTCCAGCAGCCACCGCATTTCGAACCCTCGCCCGACAGGCTGACTTTCGGCGCTGAGTTCCGCAGGGCGAGAGAGGCGGCCGAATGACCTGCCTGCCAAGTCAAAGCGGCAAGAAACTCGGTCTGGTTATAGACCTCGACACCTGCGTTGGCTGCCAAGCCTGCGTCACCGCCTGCAAGGAGTGGAACACCGGCGGCCACATGGCGCCGCTGACCGACATCGACCCTTATGGCGGCCATGTCGACGGCGTCTGGTTCAACCGCGTGCACAGCTACGAACACACGACCGAGATGGGCGGGCGCACCGTCAACTTCCCCCGCTCCTGCCTGCATTGCGAGACGCCGGCCTGCGTCACCGTCTGCCCGACCGGCGCCTCCTACAAGCGGGCTTCGGACGGCATCGTGCTGATCGACGAGGACAAGTGCATCGGCTGCAAATTGTGCAGCTGGGCCTGTCCTTACGGCGCACGCGAATTCGACACCGATGTCGGCGTCATGAAGAAGTGCACGCTGTGCGTCGACCGGATCTACAATGACAATCTGGCCGAAGAAGACCGCGTGCCGGCCTGCGTCGCCGCTTGCCCGACCAGCGCCCGGCATTTCGGCGACCTAGGCGATCCCCTGTCAGCTGTCTCGCAACTGGTGGCGGAGCGCGGCGGTGTCGACCTGATGCCGGAGCTCGGCTATCACCCGACCAACAAATACCTGCCGCCACGCGCCCATACCAAGCGCGCCGCATCGGTGGCCGCGCCGGCCCTCGAACCTGTGCGGGCCGAAGGCGGCTTCCTCGGCTGGGTCGACCGCATGCTTTCGAACTAGCTCATGCATCCAGCCTTCTCCGTCGTCTTCTTCACCACCGTCACCGGCGCCGGCTATGGACTGCTGGCGCTGCTTGGCGTGCTCGGAGGATTCCAGATGATTCCGCCTGATTTCTGGCTCGGCCTCGTCGGCATGGGCCTAGCGCTCGGCTTGATCGCGGCCGGATTGTTGTCTTCGGCGGGTCATCTCGGCAGGCCCGAGCGCGCCTGGCGGGCGTTCTCGCAATGGCGCAGTTCATGGCTGTCGCGTGAAGGCGTCGCCTCGGTCATCACCTTCATCCCGGCGGGACTGTTCGGCATCGGTTGGGTATTTTTTGGCCGCACCAGTGGCTGGGTGGCCATTGCTGGATTGCTGGCGGCCTGCGGCGCGGTTGTCACCGTCTGCACCACAGGCATGATCTATGCCTCGCTGAAACCGATCGCCCAGTGGCACAGCCGCTACACGCTGCCGGCTTACCTGATCTTTTCGGCGATGACCGGCAGCGTGCTGCTGAACGCGCTGCTACAGGGATTTGCTCTCGGCTCGAAAACGATCGTGGTGGCTTCCGTGCTTCTGACCTTGCTCGGCTGGGGCTGGAAGCTGGCGACCTGGCGCTACAACGACCGGCTGGAAATCCCGACCACCGCCAACACCGCAACCGGGCTGGCCGGCGGCACGGTGCGCTCGCTGGAATGGCCGCATACAGAGGAAAACTACCTGCTCAAGGAAATGGGCTTTCGCATCGCGCGCAAGCACGGCGCGCGGCTGCGTCAGATCACGCAGGCTTTGGCCTTCGCCTTGCCCCTCCTGGTGTTCGCCGCTACTTTCGCCCTGCCCTGGCCCTTCGCAGCGGCGCTATCGGTGCTCGCCGTGATCGTGCAGTTCGCCGGCATGCTGGTCGAAAGATGGCTGTTCTTCGCCGAGGCGAAGCACACCGTCACGCTCTATTACGGCAGATAGGGCTGTTTCAGCCGGGCCTGAGCATCGAGTGCGAGATGGCGAAGATACGGCCCGTGCCAAGCATATAGGCCATCAGCGTGTCCAGGCGGAACAGTCCGGCATAGGCGCGGTCGAGCACGTTGAGTGAGCCGGTATAGGCGCCGAAGGCCGGCATGATCATGCGGCCACCGTCGCCGGCAAAGCAGCGCCGACGCACCGAGCGGCCCTGCTGCACGATGCGGGCGCAGGGATGCAGGTGGCCCGCTATTTCGCCCTCGACGCGCACCTTCGACGGCTCGTGCCGGAACAGCAGCGAGCCGATGGCGAGTTCCCGCACTGTTTCGCCGGGCAGATCGGCGGGTGCTTCCGGATCATGATTGCCGGCAACCCAGAACCAGTCGCGGCCTGCCAGCAGCGCCTCCAGCCGTTCACGGAAGCTCGCATGCATGCGTTCGGCGCCACCGCCATCGTGGAAGCTATCGCCCAGGCTGATGACGATGGATGGCTGATAGTCTGATATCACCGCCTGCAGTCTGAGCAGGGTTGCGCCGGTGTCGTAGGGCGGGATCAGCGTGCCGCGCCTTGCAAGCGACGAACCCTTTTCCAGATGCAGATCGGACACGGCCAAAAGCCGCAGATCCGGAAAATAGAGCACGCCACGCGGGTCGCATACCGCGCGCTCGCCGGCGATGCCGACAAGGTCGGCCTCGGCTATCAGCGATACGCGCGCCAGCGAAAAACTCATTCCTCACGCATTCCCGGCCCCATCGCCTCCTCGACCAGTGTAGCCGCATCCATCAGCAGCGTTTCATCGGCCTCACCGTTCACCGGCATCTTGCCGATCTCGAGCATAATCGGCACGGCGAGCGGCGATATCTGTTCGAGCGCCTTATGCACGATTCGACCCTTGATGCGCGAGAGCATGTCGCCAAGTCTGCTGACATCGAGCAGACCGGTCGCCGCGTCGGCACGCGTCGCCTGCAGCAGGATGTGGTCGGGCTCGTGGCTGCGCAGCACATCGTAGATCAGGTCGGTCGAGACGGTGACTTGGCGGCCGCTTTTCTCCTGGCCTGGATGACGTTTTTCGATCAGTCCCGAGATCAGCGCGCAGTTGCGGAATGTGCGCTTGAGGAGCCAGCTGTCGGCCAGCCAGGCTTCGAGGTCGTCGCCCAGCATGTCCTGATCGAAAAGCGCACTAAGCAAAGGTTTCCTTGCTTTGAACATCGCGCCCATATCGCCCAATGACCATATGGCCAATGCATAGTCGGTGGCGACGAAGCCAAGCGGCCTGGCTCCCCCCCTATCCAAGCGGCGGGTGAGCAGCATGCCGAGCGTCTGGTGCGCCAGCCGGCCTTCGAACGGATAGGCCACCAGATAGTGGCGGTTGCCGCGCGGAAAGGTCTCGATCAACAGGTCGTCGCGTTTGGGCAGGACCGATTTGTCGGCCTGGAATCGCAGCCAGTCGGCCACCTGCTCGGGCAGCTTCTTCCATCGCCGCGGGTCGTCCAGCATGATGCGGACCTGTTCGGCGAGATAGGTCGAAAGCGGAAACTTGCCGCCCCCATAATAAGGCACCTTGGCATCACTGCCAGGTGCGTTCGACACGAAGCACTCATTCTCGCGAATGCCTTCGAAGCGCAACACCTTGCCGGCAAACATGAACGTATCGCCATGCGTCAGGGTTTCGAGGAAGGCTTCCTCGATCTTGCCGAGAACCCGGCCGCCGCGCGAAGCCGCGCCTCTGCTGCCAGCCTGCACATAACGCACATTGAGCGCCGGCACTTCGATGATGGTGCCGACATTCAACCTGTATTGCTGGGCAACGCGGGGATTGGACACCCGCCACAACCCGTCCTTGTTCAGCCGGATGCGGGCGTATCGCTCATAGTTCTTGAGCGCATAGCCGCCAGTGGCGACGAAATCGACAACGCGGTCGAATGTCGACCGATCGAGACTTGCATAGGGCGCAGCCGTGCGCACCTCCTCGAACAGATCATCGGCACGAAACGGCGCGCCGCATGCGCAGCCCAGCACATGCTGGGCCAGCACATCGAGCCCACCATCGATCAATGGCGGCGTGTCCTGCGCGCCGAGATAATTGGCGTCGAGGGCCGCCCGGCATTCCAGCACCTCGAAACGGTTGGCCGGGATGAGGATCGCCTTGGATGGCTCGTCCATGCGGTGATTGGCACGGCCGATGCGCTGCGCCAGCCGACTCGCACCCTTCGGTGCACCGACATGGACGACCAGGTCGACATCGCCCCAGTCGATGCCGAGATCGAGTGTCGACGTCGCGACTATGGCACGCAGTGCGTTGTCTCCCATCGCCTTCTCGACGCGCCGGCGCTGGGCGACGTCGAGCGAGCCGTGATGCAGCGCGATTGGCAAGGTGTCCTCGTTGACCCGCCACAATTCCTGGAACAGCAGCTCTGCCTGGCTGCGGGTGTTGACGAACAGCAGGGTCGTCCTGTGGCGCTTGATCTCGCGGTAGATCTCCGGCGTGGCGTAGCGTGCTGAATGTCCTGCCCACGGCACGCGCTCTTCCGAATCGAGGATGGAGATCTCGGGCTTCGCACCGCCGGTGACGACGATCAATTCGGCCATCCCCGGGCTCGTCGAATCTTTGGGCGGATTCTGGCTGACCAGCCAGCGCCGCAGCTCGTCCGGCTCGGCCACCGTCGCAGACAACCCGATCGTCTGCAGGCCAGGGACAAAGCTGCGCAACCGCGCCAGCCCGAGCGCCAGCAGATGTCCGCGTTTCGACGTGACCAGTGAATGCAACTCGTCGAGCACGACGTAGCGCAGGTCCTCGAAAAAGCGCCTCGCATCGCCTGCTGCAATCAGCAACGCCAGTTGCTCGGGCGTGGTCAGCAGAATATCGGGCGGGACCAGCTTCTGGCGCTGGCGCTTGTGGGCGGGCGTGTCGCCGGTGCGCGTCTCGATGGTGACAGGCAGACCGATTTCCTCCACCGGCTTGCCGAGATTGCGCTCGATGTCGACGGCCAGTGCCTTCAGCGGCGAGATGTAGAGCGTGTGGATGCCGCGCTGCGCCTGGCCAGGTTTCCTCTTAGGCCGGTTGGCCAATTCGGTCAGCGAGGGCATAAACCCGGCCAGCGTCTTGCCGGCGCCGGTCGGTGCGATCAGCAGCACCGATTGCCCCGCTTGAGCCTTCGCCAACAACTCGATCTGATGAGCGCGCGGCGACCAGCCCTTTTCGCCAAACCATCGGATGAATGGTTCGGGCAGGGCCACGGTGGCATTCTGTTCGGCAAGGCGCGGCTGCTCTGTCACCCGCCAGAGGTAGCGCGACGGCAGTCAATCGCCAAGAAGAATCGGAACAAAAGGGGATCGTTCTTTCCTACGGCCGCCGAAACCCTGTCGGACCGCCATAGAGGTAGCCGATGCGGGCGACGGCGTCCTTCAGCCCTTCGCGCGACACCAGCATGGTGTGGCCATTGGCATGGATCATGGTGTCGGCGTCGGTCATGACGGCGACATGGCCCTTCCAGAACACCAGATCGCCGCGCCGAAGTCCCGAGAAATCAGGTCCCGGTTCGAGCGGCTCGCCGAGCGTCGCCGCCTGCATGTCGGTATCGCGCAACACGTTCCTGCCGGCCATGCGCATCGCCAGCTGCACCAGGCCCGAACAATCGATGCCGAAGCCGGAAGCGCCGCCCCAGAGATAGGGTGTGCCGAGAAACATCTCAGCCACCGAAACATAATCGGTGGCCACTTCACCGAGAGGCCGCAGATGACCCGCGATGATCGCCTCGCCGGAGGGCAGGACGGCATAGTGGGTACCGCGTGTCTCGGCGGCATCCGTCACTGTCACCGTTGATCCCATCGACAATTGTCCTGAGATCGGAAACCGCAGATCGGGTCCAGGATAGAGAAAAGTGCGTGGTGCCGAGACGATATGCGTGGGCGCATGGTCCCGACCGCCCAGCATGGTATCGGCGACATAGCCGACATAGCCGTCGCGTTCGGCCTGGACCCAGGCCCAGCCCTCAGTGACCTCGAAGACGAGGACATCATCGCCGAACAGGGCTTGCGTGTTGACGCCGGCATCCGGCCGCGGCGCCTTGCGGATATCGGCCACGGACGCGGTGATCCGCGCTGGTCGGCCAGCGACGAAGCGGTCGGCGGCGACCTCGCCCTTCAGCCGTGCGTCGGCAAGGTCGGAACGGAAAGCGTGAAGGCGGGCATCCCTGGCAGTCAAATCGGCAACTCTGAAATTAGATGGGTAACTCGTGGGCCTTGGCGATGATACCATCGCCGAAGCGCTCGACAAAGAGCGCGCCTTCGACCGTGCGCCTGATCAGCACATTGCGCTTGTCGAGCTCATCGCGATGCCGCGACACCAGTTTCAATGCGCCCATCGTGTCGAGCGCGCGGGTGATGACCGGCTTGGTGACCTTGAGCCTGGCGGCGAGCCCGCGCACGGTATGTGGCGGCGGGTCAAGATAGATTGTGAACAGGATCGCGGTCTGGCGCATGGTCAGGTCGGGCGCATTGTCGCGCACCTGCGACAGCATCACTTGCTGCCACAGTCGCAAGGCCTGGCTTGGGCGCATCGCAATCGACATCGCGCCAGCATGACGGCAAATTGTTTCGGTTCCGTTTCAGTCGCTAACCTTCTTGTTGTTAGCCAAAGCGTTTCGAAATGATCCGCTCCAGCGCGCGGATGCCTTGCGCTTCGCCGCCGGCGGGGCCATGCGGGCGGTCGGCGAGGTTCCAGGCGAAGATGTCGAAATGCGCCCAGCCCGCGGTCTTTTCGACAAAGCGCTTCAGGAACAGTGCCGCCGTGATCGAGCCGGCGAAACCGTCCGTGGTAACATTGTTGATGTCGGCGATCTTCGACGACAGTTTGGCATCGTAAGGCCGCCACAACGGCATGCGCCACAGCGGGTCCTCGGCCGCGACGGAAGCCTCAGCGAGATCGGATGCCAACACTTCGTCGCCGGTATAGAACGGCGGAAGATCGGGGCCCAGCGCGACGCGGGCAGCCCCTGTCAGCGTCGCCATGTCGACCAGAAGCCGCGGCTCCTCCTCATCGGCCAGCGCCAGCGCATCGGCCAGCACCAGCCTTCCCTCGGCGTCCGTGTTGCCGATTTCGACCGACATGCCCTTGCGGCTCGTCAGCACGTCGCCAGGCCGGAAGGCGTTGCCGGCAATCGAATTCTCGACCGCGGGAATGAGCACGCGCAGCCGCACATTCAGCCCGGCAGCCATGATCATCGAGGCCAGGCCGAGCACGTTGGCGGCACCGCCCATGTCCTTCTTCATCAACAGCATGCCGGACGACGGCTTGATATCGAGACCGCCAGTGTCGAAACAGACACCCTTGCCGACCAGCGTCACCTTCGGCGCGCCTTGCTGCCCCCAACGCATGTCGATCAGGCGCGGCGCGGCGGTCGACGCGCGGCCGACGGCATGGATCATCGGGAAGTTCTGCTCGAGGAGATCGTCACCCGTGACCACCGAGACTTTGGCCTTGTGGCTGCCGGCCAGGGTCCGCACCGCCTTCTCCAAGTCTTCCGGACCCATGTCGCTGGTCGGCGTGTTGACCAGATCGCGTGCCAGGAAAACGCCATCGGCGATGCGGCGAACCCGCCCGGCATCGACTCCGGCAGGCAGGCCGAAGCGCAGCGCCTTGCCGGGTTTCTTGCCGTAACGGGTGAAGACATAGCCGCCGAGCACCAGCGCGGTTGCCGCGAGTTCCGGCTCGACCGGCATCGAGGCGAAATGCCAGTCGCCTTCCGGCAAGGCTTTCGACAATGCGCCGAGGGCGAGCGCGCCTTCGCCATCGCCGATACCGAACAAGGCGCCGCCAAGCGCCCCGTTTTCGCCAGGCACGACCAGCGTCCTGCCTGCCTCGCCGGAAAAGCCGTTGGCTCTGGCCCAGGCGATAGCGGCTGGCGTAAGACCGGCTGCGTCCAGGCCGTCCCTAGCGACCAGATGAACCGGCAGTGCGCCCGGCAATTTCTTCTCGACGAGTTCGACAGGCATTCGATGGTCTCCGTGCGGCGGGCGCCTGAGTCGGCGTTCTTAACTGTCCGTTAGGGTTAACAGAATATTTCTGCGGGAGGGAAGACGGCCACGCAATGGCCGCGCATGAATGGAGGCCCGGTGCCGATGCCGACCAACCGCACGATCAACGCCAGGGGAAAACGGCTCATCACCACGGCCCTTATGCTGGCGCTCGCGGCGGGCGTCGCCGGTTGCGGAACCGACAAGCTCTCCACCGGCTCTATCGGACGCACCGGCGGCAAACCTCTGGAAACCATGTCGGCCGCAGAACTGCACAATGCCACCGGCGCACTTGGCCAATCTTACGCCAGGAATCCCAACGACAAGCGGATAGCGACAAATTATGCGGCGGCACTGCAGATGGATGGCGACGCCGACCAGTCGCTCGCCGTGATGCGCAAGCTGGCGATCGCTCTGCCGAAGGATCGTGACGTGCTTGCCGCCTATGGCAAGGCGCTGGCGGCCAATGGCCAGTTCGAGGCGGCACTCGACGCCGTGCGCCGCGCTCAAACGCCGGAATATCCCGACTGGAGGCTGGTGTCGGCCGAAGCGGCCATTCTCGACCAGACCGGCCAGAAGGCCGATGCGCGCCAGCTTTACCGCAAGGCGCTCGAACTCAAGCCGAACGAGCCTTCGGTGCTCTCCAACCTTGGCATGTCCTATGTGCTGGAAGGGGACCTGCGCACCGCCGAAACCTATATGCGCTCGGCCGCGCAGCAGCCGAATGCGGACAGCCGGGTCCGCCAGAACCTAGCGCTGGTCGTCGGGCTGCAGGGCCGTTTCGACGAGGCCGAGAAGATTGCCTCACAGGAACTCTCGCCTGAACAGGCGCAGGCAAACGTCGCCTATCTCAGGCAGATGCTGGCGCAGCAGAATGTCTGGAGCCAGCTCAAGGATCAGGACAAGTCAAAGCCCGCGACCAACTGAGACGACAATCTGCCAGGGCCTTCAAATGAAGAAGCCGCGCTGCATCCAGCGCGGCTTCTTCACGTGTCGTACTGGGATTTGCCGCGCCGCTACTGGGCTGCTGCCGGCGCCGAATGATCTCCGAAGATACCGCGCTGACTGACCTGAATGCCGGCGGGGCCCAGAATGATGGCGAAAAGCACAGGCAGGAAAAACAGGATCATCGGCACGGTGAGCTTTGGCGGCAAGGCGGCGGCCTTCTTCTCGGCCGCGTTCATGCGCATGTCACGACTTTCGGCGGCAAGCACGCGCAGTGCATGCGCCACCGGCGTGCCGTAACGCTCGGCCTGGACGAGTGCCTGCGACACCGCCTTGACCGAATCCAGTCCGGTGCGGCTTGCCAGGTTCTCGTAGGCTTGCTTGCGCTCCGGCAGATAGGAAAGCTCGGCATTGGTGAGGATGAATTCTTCCGCCAGCGCCACCGATTGCGCGCCGATCTCGTCGGCGACCTTGCGCAGCGCTGCTTCCACCGACATGCCCGATTCGACGCAGATCAGCATCAGATCGAGCCCATCCGGCCACGCCATCTGGATCGACTGCTTGCGCTTGGTGGCGCGGTTGTTGACATAGACGACCGGTGCGTAGAAGCCGCCATAAGCAACGAGGATGCAAACGAACAGCCTGATGACCAATGGCTTGTCGGGCAATCCTCCGAGCACGAAGATGTAGATTGTGGCCAGCGCGAAGCCGACAAAGGGAAGCACGAGACGGAAGAAAAGAAACCGCGTCAGCGGATTCTGGCCACGAAATCCAGCCACTTTGAGTTTCTGCAACGTGCCCTCGTCGGCGAGCGCGCGCCTCAGATCCAACCGGTCGACGATGTTGCGCATGCCAACAGACTGTTCCTCGCGCAGACCCTTGCGACGGCGATCCGCCTCGACGGCAAGCCGGGCGCGCTGTTTGGCTCGCAGTTCGTCGCGTTCCAGGGCAACGCTTTTCATGCGAGACTTGAGCTGGTTTCCGCCAAACGCCGGCAGCAAGGTGAAGACGGTCGCAAACACCGCTATTCCGACCAGCAGCGCGATCAGGAAGCTCGGATCCGTCAGGGTTTTGATGACTTGCTCGGTCATGCCAGCATCCTAGACTTCGAAGTTCATCATCTTGCGCATCACCAGGATGCCGATCGACATCCAGACCGCGGCGCAACCAAGGATCAGATTTCCGACGCTGGTGTTGAAAAGCGGCATCAGGTAGGCCGGGCTCGACAGGTAGACGAGAAAGGCGACGACGAAGGGCAGCGCACCGATGATCGCGGCGGACGCCTTCGCTTCCATCGACAGCGCCTGGACCTTGGCTTTCATCTTCTTGCGATCGCGAAGCACACGCGAAAGATTGCCCAGCGCCTCGGAGAGATTGCCGCCGGCTTGCGACTGAATCTGGATGACGATGCCGAAGAAGCTTGCCTCAGTGCAAGGCATGGTTTCGGGCATGCGCAATGTTGCGTCGGGGATCGAGAGGCCCATCTGCTGTGAATCGACGATGCGACGAAACTCGGCCTTCACAGGCTCGGGCGATTCGTTGGCGATCAGGCGCACGGCATCGTTCAGCGGCAGGCCGGATTTGACCGCGCGCACGATGATGTCGAGCGCGTTTGGAAATTCGTTGAGGAATGCCTTGACCCGGCGGGCGCGACGAAACGAGACGAACCAGCGCGGCAGGCCCAGCCCCCCAGCAACCAGCACTCCCGGCAAGGCGAGCATCGGCGCTCCGGCCACAAAGGCGGCCATCGTCAAAACGACGCCGCATACTGCGGAATATATGTAGAAGCGCTCTACGGTTGCCTTCAGGCCGGCCTGACGGAGTTGGGCTTTCAGCGGCGGTTTCTTGACGGCGCTGTCCTTGGTCCTCTGCTTTGCGTCGAGCTCGTTGAGCGAATCCTGAACCGATTTGCGTCGCTTGGTGGCTTCCGCCGCGCGATCGCGCGAGGCCTTGACGACCGAGCGATCCGTCTCGGCGGTCCTGATCGTTTCGAGCCGCTTGCCGACCTGTTTCTCGTTGCTGATCCGAGTGAACAGAAATGCATAGGCGACGGCGCCGGCGCTGAAGCCGGCGAGTACGATAAACGCCAGTACTGTACCGTCAATTCCAAACATTGGCCCGAACCCTTACGCCCCAGGATGCGTCAGTCAGCGCGTTTCTCCATCGCCTCGAGTGCTATGGCGAGGCGCTGCTCCTCGCCATAGTAGCGGGCACGGTCCCAGAAATGCGGACGACCGATGCCAGTCGATACATGTTCTCCCAGCAGCCTGCCATTGGCGTCCTCGCCCTTGATGTTGTAGAGGACGATATCCTGCGTAATGATGACGTCGCCCTCCATCCCGATCACCTCGGTGATGTGGGTGATGCGGCGCGATCCGTCGCGCAGACGCGCCGCCTGGATGATCACGTCGATAGAGCCGACGACGATTTCGCGCACTGTCTTCTGCGGCAGCGAATAACCGCCCATGGCGATCATGGATTCGATACGGTTCAGGCATTCGCGCGGGCTGTTCGAGTGGATCGTTCCCATCGAGCCGTCATGGCCGGTATTCATCGCCTGCAGAAGGTCGAACACTTCGGGTCCGCGCACTTCGCCGACGATGATGCGCTCGGGCCGCATGCGCAGGCAGTTCTTGACCAGGTCGCGCATCGTCACTTCACCCTCGCCCTCCAGATTGGGCGGGCGGGTTTCGAGGCGGACGACATGCGGCTGCTGCAATTGCAACTCGGCCGAGTCCTCGCAGGTGATGACGCGCTCCTCGCGGTCGATATAGTTGGTCAGGCAGTTTAGCAGCGTCGTCTTGCCCGAGCCGGTACCGCCCGAGATGACGATGTTGCAGCGAACGCGACTGATGATCTTGAGGACTTCGGCGCCCTGCGGTGAGATCGCGCCGAACTTGACCAGCTGATCGAGCGTCAGCTTGTCCTTCTTGAATTTGCGGATGGTGAGCGTGGCGCCGTCGATGGAGAGCGGCGGCGCGATGACGTTGACGCGGGAGCCGTCGGGAAGGCGGGCATCGCAGATCGGGCTGGACTCGTCGACACGGCGGCCAACCTGGCTGACGATGCGCTGGCAGATATTGAGGAGCTGCTGGTTGTCACGGAAGCGGATGCCGGTCTGTTCGACCTTGCCGTTGACTTCGATGTAGACGTTCTTGGACCCGTTGACCATGATGTCGGCGATGTCGTCGCGTGCGAGCAGCGGCTCGAGCGGCCCATAGCCGAGCACATCGTTGCAGATGTCCTCGAGCAACTCTTCCTGCTCGGCGATCGTCATCGCGAAATTCTTGATCGCGATGATGTCGTTGACGATGTCGCGGATTTCCTCGCGCGCGCTCTCAGGATCGAGCTTGGAAAGCTGCGACAGATCGATCGTGTCGATGAGCGCGGAGAAAACCTGGCTCTTGGTGTCGTAGTAAGTTTCGCTCTTTTCGCGCTGTGCCCGCTTCGGCTCAGGCGCCAATGGCGGCGCCTCGACGGCACGGCGCGCCGGCGGCGCGACAGGTGCGCTTGGCGCGGCCGCGGGCCGGGCCAGAACCGCCGTGTCCGCGGAACTTGCAGCCGGCGGCGCAACAGGCGCCGGTGCTGGCTGGCGAAATTCCGGCGTGAACCGGCTGCCGTCGTCGCTGCCTCTTTTACCAAACATGATCGACTACCGATTCCACTGCTGAAGCATCACTTCTTGTTGCGCGAGAGCTTGCCGAGCAAATTGCCAAGCCCGGCCTTCTTCTTGGCCTTGATTTCGCTGCGCCCGGTCAGCACATGCGCGATTTCGTTGATCATTGCGACAACCGGGTTCTTGGCATCCATTTCGCCGAGCATGCGTCCGTTGTTGGCGGCATTGCCGAACAGCAACGGATCAAACCCAATGACCGACATCGGCGACAGGCCGAGCGGCTCGGCGAAATCGGACGGCGAAATCTCCGGGCGCTTCGGGACGCCGGCCTGGTTGATGACCAGCTTCGGCGGCGGGTCGTTGGGACGAAGCCGCTTCAGCATGTCGACAAGGTTCTTGGTGTTGCGCAGATTGGCCAGTTCCGGCGTCGCCGTGATGACGATCTCATCGGCCTTGATCAGGGTATTCTTGGTCCAGCCCGTCCAGACATGGGGAACATCGAGAACCAAAAGCGGCACGCTGCGCTGAGCGGTGTCAATGAGCTGCGTGAAGGCCTCGGAATCGAAATCATAAACCCGATCGAGCGTCGAAGGCGCTGCCAGCAGCGACAAATGCTCGGCGCACTGGGTCAGCAGCCGGTCAAGATAGACTTCATCGATACGCTCCGGCGAAAACACCGCCTCGGCGATGCCTTGCGCCGGATCCTGGTCGAAGTTGATGTTGGCCGTGCCGAACGCCAGATCGAGATCGGCGACGACCACTTCGGATTTGAATAGGGTGGACATCGCCCAGGCTACATTGTGGGCAATCGTCGAGGAGCCGACACCACCCTTGGCGCCGACAAAGGCGATCGAGCGGCCGAGCGGCTCGGCTTCCGGATCGATGAAAATCGACGATATCACGCTGACGATGTCGGCCATCGACACCGGTGCGATCACATATTCGGAAATGCCGTTGCGGATGAGTTCGCGGTAGAGACCAACATCATTGTAATGACCGATCACCACTACCTTCGAGGTCGGATCGCAATATTCCGAGAGCTGGGCGAGTTGCTCCAGCAATTGCTTCGGCTCGCTGCGCGATTCCAGCAGGATCAGGTTGGGCGTCGGCGCCGACTGGTAGAATTCGATGGCGGTGGGGACGCCGCCCATGTGGACCTTGAGATGCGCCTTCGTCATGCGGCGGTCCTCGCCGGCGCGCTCGACCGGATTGGCCACGCCCTCGGTCTCGCAGAATGCCTGGATCGAGATGCGCGGGATCGGCCGCAATGCCTGCATCGCGGCGATGTCCTGCTGCGAGGTATCGCTGCCGTCCACCGGGGCGTCGTAGGCAAGGTTGCTCATCGTCATGCTCTTTCCCGTGGCCTGTTCAATCCGAGACTGGCGGCTCAGTACGTCACTTCCGAATTGCCGAGGAACTCATCTGAGATGCCTCTCTTTTGGTAGACGTCGATGGCTTGGCTACGATTTGCCGGATCAATATTGGCAGGCTTGCGCGGGCCGAGCAGGTCGGTCGGGTTGGCCATCTGGGCGGCAAGATTGTTCTGATAGGAGCAGCCGAAGTCGGCATAGTGCTTGTTTTCCGACGTATCGACGAGGTCGTCGGGCCAGCGTCCGCATTTGTCGGTCTGCGCCCTCACCGCTACAAAGGCGACGCGAACCGGCGACGATACCTCGCTCGAGGCAGCCTGATAGGAGGTGACAACGATCCGGTTGCGCTTGACGCCGGCGGCGATCGCGAGCCGGCCAAAATCGCGGGCCGCCGCCGTCGCAGCGACCTCGTTGGCCGATCCGCTCGGGATTGCGATCGTCAGCGCCGGGGCGGCGCTCTTGTCGTAACCGTCGAGAAAGCCCGAAAGCGTATCGCGCTGCGAGCCGGTCATGCCGCGATCGCCGGCGCCCACCGGCAGGTCGATCTTCTGATTCTTTTCCGCGATCACGATCGGATGGTTGGTGCGATAATCATCCGGGATGGCGCCGACGGTGATGCTGTCGCGATGGGCGCAGCCGGCGAGCAGCGCCACAACCGCAACCGCCACGACTGGAACGGCTCGCCGGCAAACTTGCGAACGGCCAAAGCGCATCGTTGTGGCGATGGTGCTTGCCTTCAATACTAACTGAGACATGTCCGCTTCCCCGCTTACTTGTAGATGAAGCCGACGACGCCGTGGTAGCGGCCGTTGGGCTTGTCGGTCTGCATGGTGCCGTAGACGCGATTGACGCGGCCGAGGAACATGCCGGCGCCATCGCTGGCGGCGTTGAAATTGTCGTCCGGCTTGGCAAGGTCGTTGCGCGCCACCGGCTTCACCAGATAGGGCGTGATGATGATGACGAGCTCGGTCTCGTTGCGCACGAAGTCCCTGCTGCGGAAAAGCGCGCCGAGCACCGGGATTTTTGTCAGCCCGGGCAGGCCGTTGACGGCTTGCCTGACATCGTCGCGAACCAGGCCGGCGATCATCATGGAGCCGCCAGATGGCAATTCCACCGTCGTGTCGGCAAGACGCTTGCGCAGCGAAAGGGCATTCATGCCGATACTCTGATTGTCCGTGGATGCCGACACGGACCCCTCGGTTGTCGGTTCGGAAACCGAGGTTCTGACTTTCAGGCTTATGCGGCCGGGAGACAACACCACCGGCTGGAATTCCAGGCCGATGCCGTACTCGATCTTTTCAACGCTGTAGGTCTTCAGGCCGGTCTGGTTGTCTTGCGATACGTTCGCGGAAACGCCGGTCACCATATTGTATTCACCACCGACCTTGAAGGTCGCCTTCTCACCGGACACGGCGGTCAGGGTCGGCTCAGCCAGGGTCTTCATGACCCCCGACTGCTCCATGGCGTTGATATAGGCCTGCAGCCCCGAGGCGGCGATATTGAAGCCCGCATTCGACAGCGGCTTGCCGAGACCCGTGAAAGGGTCACTGAGCGCGCCGTAGCTGATGCCGTTGCTGCCGCCGCTGCCGACCATGTTGACGCCGAGCTGCTTCATCACCGAGCGGCTGACCTCGGCGACCGTCACCTTCAGCGTGACCTGGTCGTCGCCGATGATCTGGATCAGGTTGACGATCTGGCTGGTGCGGCGCTCCTGGTCCGGGTTGTTGATGTCGACACCGCTCTGGGCCGATCCGCCGGCCGCGGTCTGGGAATATTGTCCTGTCGTCGCTTCACCACCCGACACGAACATATTTGCCAGCTTTTCGGCCCGCTTGGCATCTAAGGGAGTATCCACGGTTCCTGTGAGAACGACGTTGTCGTTCAGCAGTTCCACCTTGACGGCCGACGTCGGCAGGAAGCGCCTGATATAATCCTCGAGGCCGGCAACGTCGCGTTCGACGGCCAGATCCAGACTGACTATCTGCTCGCCATTCGGGCCGAAGACAAAGATGTTCGTCTCGCCGACCGCCTTGCCGAACAGGTAGATGCGCCTTGCGGTGCGGGTCACCGCATCGGCCACCGCCGGGTTGGCGACGAGAATGTCGTAGGCATCGCTCGGCAGGTCGATGACCACCGACTTGTTAAGACCAAGCTTGACGCGCTGGGTGGCCGTCGATGCCGTGACCTGGGCGTTCTTTGCCTCGACAACGCTGCCTTGCACATTCGTTCCGACGAGCAGCAGGCCGAATGCCGCGGCTGCAATTGCCGGCAGTTTACCACTTAGCCTCATTTCCTTGCCCCTACTTCGGAAACTTCGCCCGACTTGATCAGCCTCACCGTTCCCCTGCGGCCATTGCCGGAAACGAGATAGTCGGCCTCACCCAGATTCTTTTCCTGCGTGTCCGCGACCGCCCGCAGCGCCAAGGTCAAGCGATCGGCCATCTGTTGGGCGACGGTGATGATCTCCGCCTGCTTGGGCGTTAGTTCCAGCGTGGCGGTCTGGCCCACCCTGGTCTTCTTGCCTTCCTCGTCCTCCTGAATGGTCTGGTCGATGGCCAGGACGCGGATGTTCTTGAGGATGGTCTCGGTGTTGAAACCGGCGCCAGCGGCGCTGGCATCGGCCCTGCGGGTCATGATGACATCGACGAAATCGTTCGGAAGAATGAAGCCGCCGGCCGACGTGTCGGCCGAAATAGCCGTGGCGACCGCCCGCATGCCGGAAGGCAGGATCGACGACATGAAGCTTTGCCCCTCGCCGATCAGCTTGGAACGCCGCAGAGGCTCTCCGGCATACATCGCCACACGGGCAAGAGAGCTCTTCAGCTTCTCCAGCGCCTCGGGCTCGGCGGCGCGGGTGATGAAATTCGCATTGACGCCGTCGGCGGGCCAGGATTGCCAGGCGATGTTGTTTTCGATCGGGCTGCCCATCGGAACGTCGCCCGAAAGCACAAGCACATCCTGCAGAGCCACGGCCGGGGCCTGGGGGCCGGAATCGACGACGACCTGGGGCGGCGGTGCCACCATGTTTTTCGCGACATAGCCCGCGCCGCCGGCCGCGGCCACCGCCACGCTCAGAATTATCAATCGCGATGCTGGCATCTGTCCGAACCCTTGCCCTGGCAAACCACGTAGCCAGGCCGGACTTTGCAGCGGCAATCGTCAAAACAAGGTTAATGTAATGCTTACGATCGTGATTAATTTAAGGTTTACATAAATTAGCCGGAATGCGCCCTGATCGGCCAAAATGGCCGGGGCCGGGCCTGTTGAGAACCGGTTGCGGCAATGCTGACAGATAAAATTAAATCGCGGTCAGGCCGCGAGCCTGGTGAGCGCCCATCCCATCAAAGGCGAATCCGGATAGGTCAGCAACCCACCAAGGCCGAGCGCTACGCCGTAGGGAACGCCTTTTGCCTCGTCGGCGAAATGGCGCAGAAACGGATTCTGGCCGGTAACGGCCGCAAGCAGCGACTTCCGGTAGAGGATGATCGCGAGCGTCAGCAGGCCACCGATGATTGTCGAGGCGACAAGATACTCGACGAGACTGACATTGAGACCCATCCACATCGCGGTGGCAGCCAGAAGCTTGGCGTCGCCGCCGCCCATGCCGCCCAGAGCGAACAAGCCGAACGTCACGGCCAGGACTAGGGCGCCGGCGGCGAAATGCCCGCCATAGGCCGCCCATCCCATGCCCGTCAGCGGCGCAACCAGCGCGAAGACGACGACGAGCAGCACCGGCACGCGATTGGCGATCGTCATCGACAGCATGTCGGAGATCGCGGCAAACAGCATGCAGAACGGAAAAACGACGAAGATCAGGGCTTCAAGCATCGGCGCTGTGCCTATTTGTCCGAATTCCACGGGCCCCAATCTAGGCATGTTCGATTAACGATTGATGAGGCCGAGAACGAAAGGACGACGGATGTTGGCAGCGGCATGGAAAAAGGACCGCCATGTGGCGGCCCTTTTCGAGAATGCAATCCAAGCGCTCAACAATATGGCAGATTAGCCGCCGCTGGTATTCAGGGTGGAACCGATAGCGGTGAACTTGCCGTTGAGCGCATTGCCGAGTGCGCCGGCGCCGGTGATGATGGCGAGCGCGATGAGAGCGGCGATCAGACCATATTCGATAGCGGTCGCGCCGGATTCGTCCTTCACAAAACGTGCGATGAGATTAGACATTCGAGAGCTCCTACTCCACGTGTTACAGCACTTCCGTCAACTTCTGTGATGGTTGATCGGATGCTGCCAATCTAGGGAGAAGCTCTTTCGATCGGCTTAATAAACAGCCTTACCGATTCCTTTCCCGGTTCGAATATATTGCGTGGTTAACTTCGGGCTAAAGTGCCGCCGGACCTTCCAATCCCGGGTTTGGCGGGGCTTGCGGCCCCGACCGGATCGCGCCTCGCGGGCGCCCTTGCCGGTCATGGCACCATTGGCAGCACCGCATGCTTAACCGTTGGTTCACCAATCTCGTTCATGTTCCGTTGATCAGTCTGCTTGCGTGGAGCGCCTCAATGGCCCAGCCGAGATCGTCAATCGTGATTGCCGCGCTTCTTGCCGCCACGACCTTCGTCGCGCCAGCCATGGCCGGCCCCGGCATCGAAGTCACGATGAACCAGGCCAAGATCGTCAAACTGTCGCGCCCGGCCGACACCATCGTGGTCGGCAACCCGGCAATCGCCGACGCTTCCGTGCAGGACGCCTCGACGATCGTGCTGACCGGCAAGGGCTTCGGCGTCACCAATCTGGTCGTGCTCGACACCGACGGCAGCCCAATCGTCGACGAGCAGGTTACCGTCGTGCGCCAGGCCGCCTCGTCCGTGCGTATCTATAGGCGTGCCGAAATCCAGACGATGTCCTGCACGCCCTATTGCGAAAGCTCCTACAAGAGTGATGCGGAGAAGTCCTCCGAAGCGGAAATGAGTGTCAGCCATTAGGATGGTGCAGCCGAATGCCGTTCAGGTTATCGGCTGGTTAAGAACCCAACGCCGACTTTAACGATCATCCAAACCGGACCTCAATCGGTTTGCGCTAGTTGCTCCTTCCGAGACCGCATAGAGATCGGCAGGATCAGACATGAGCAAGGAATTCGGCTGTGCAGGCGAACACAAGGCGAGACGCCCAAGGTTTTTCGCCCGTTTTCTTCGTGACCGCCGCGGCGCCACGGCAATCGAATTCGCGATCCTTTCCGTCCCGTTCGCATTGCTTGTCTTTGCCATTCTGGAAAGCTGCATCTCGTTCGCCGCGCAGGAAGTGATGGCCAACATCACCGACGATGTCGCGCGACGATTGCGCACCGGCCAGTTGAGGGCGGCCGACATCGCTGGAACCAATTTGCGGGACATGATCTGCACAAAACTGCAGATCATCGTTTCCCAGGATTGCAAGGATCAGCTGCAAGTGGATCTTCGCCAATATACGACGTTCGCCGACGCGGCCGCGGCCGGTTTCAAGATCCAGGGCGGCCAAATCATCCTGACGAACGGCACCGCCGAGCCGCCCTTTGCTGTTACGGCGGGTGCGCCGGAATCGAGGAACATGCTGCGGGTCTTTTACAAATGGCCCATCATGACCGACCTTTTGGCCCAGTCGATGGGCGGCAACAAGACGCTGCATTTCGCATCCGTGACCTGGCAGAACGAGCCGTTCGACAACTGAGTTCGAGGCGGATGCACGAGCAGCAAAAAGAAAAAGGGCAACGGGCATGATGCGTGCGGGGGCACATCTCAGGACTACGGGAGTTTGGCGGAAAGCAGGTCGATTCTGGGCCGATCGCCGCGGCATCGCGGCGGTCGAATTCGCCTTGATCATGCCTATTCTGCTGATCATGTATTTCCTGACAATGGAGGCGTCACAGGCCATCGAGACCAGCAAGAAGGTCAGTCGTATCGGCAGCATGGTGGCCGATCTCGTCACCCAGCAGACAAGCGTCCTCAAAGCGGATGTCGACGCCATCATGAAGATCGGCACCGTCACCCTTCAGCCCTACAGCCGCTCGGCCCCAAGCATCACCATAACGGCGATACAGGTCTCGGCCGATGGGACGAAGGCATTGGTGGTATGGTCACGCAAGTTGGTCGCGGGCGTCGCCAGCCCCGGCGCCGCCGCGACCACGGAGACCACCGTTCCAGCATCGCTCAAGGTCGCCAACACCTTCCTCATCCGCGTCGAAAGCACTCTCGGCTACACGCCGGTCATCGCCTGGTCGGCGAGCAACCAGCAGAAGCTCGGATTGACCTCGGCTTTCAGCAACATAACGATGGGCGAAACCTACTATCTGCGCCCTCGCAGAAGCGTGACGGTTACTTGCGGCGACTGTTGAACCGGGACGGCCGGGCAGTTTGCAGAACCGCTCCGGCTCTTAATCCCACGCGATTGCAGGTGAGAACCCGTTACGCAGATTTTCCGTTTTGGAATTGCGCTACTGCTGCTGACCTCTGCCCGAGACGAAGCGCACGATAGAAGCGGCCATCTCGTAATCCTTTGTTGTCACGATGGCGAAGCCGCCGGAATGCTTCGATTCCAGGAGGTCGTAGATATCAGGCGTCGTCGACTTGAGGTTGGTGAGGAACACGGTGAGCCGACGCTTGGCTTCAGGATCAAGATCGCTGCGCACCGCATGAGGACCATATCTCAGCAGGCCCGACGTCCACACGATCCGAAGTGCCGTAACCGAAAGCCCTGCCGCTTCAAGCCTGGCCTGCGTGCCCGATGCTTCCGGCTGACCGTCGGCAGCGGCCGTCGCCCAGCCGAACAGGCCATCGGCCCTACCATCGATCAGCATCGTCTCGGCGGCCGCGGCCGAGTCGGCATGGACCAGAAACGGTGCGTCTTCAGCGACCTCGCGGCCTTCCCCGGTCAAAGCCGCAAGTGGCAAGAGGGAACCGCCGACGCTGTCAGAAGGCGCCATGGCGATGCGATGGCTCTCCATCGCAGCCAGGTCGGGCAGCTTGCCGTCCCGCGTCAGCAGAACGGAGCGGATGCCGATCGCACCGTCGGAATCGACCGGAGCCACAAGCGGCTCGATACATTCGCAGCGCTGCGAGGCCGTCGCATAGGCGGTCGCCGAATAGATCGCGTATTCGATGCGGGCATTGGCCTGCGCCTCGATCAGCGCCGCATAGTCGTGGGCAACGACAAACTCGACCTTCATGCCCAGGGCCTTGGTGTAGGCGTCGGTCAACGCAGCCAGCCCGGGAACGGTGTTGCCGGCGCCTGGCTCGGCAACGATGCCGATGCGAAACGTGCCTATGTCATCGCGCCAGTCGGCATGCGCCGGACTGGACCAGACCACGGCCTGCACCAGCATGAGGGCAGCAGAGGCCTTCAGTGCAACGCTCCGAACCGCCGTCTCGTTTCCTCGACCCATACCCATCCGTCGCATCGTTGCGACATGCATTCCTTGTTCGTGCATGTCGTTGCCCAAAACCGCTGCGCACCTTTGGGCGACATCACTGGACTATCGCGCCAAGCCGTTGCCGTTTGGTTTCCGAATTGCCAATGAAGTCGCGGAACCCTATGTCTGGTCGTTCAAACTGGCAACCAACTCGATGGCGCGCGCTTTTCTCTTCGTTCTGGACTCTTTCGGCATCGGTGGCGCGACCGACGCCGACCGCTACGGCGATGCCGGCGCCAACACATTCGCGCACATCACCGAGGCCTGTGCCGAAGGCCGCGCGGATCGCGAGGGGCTTCGCGCTGGACCGCTGTTTGTCCCCCACATGGCCTTGCTCGGGCTTGGCAAGGCTGCCGAAACCGCGACGGGACTGGGCTTTGCCAGCAGCGGGACGGATCTGCTTGCCACGGCCTTCCACGGTGCCGCGCAGGAGATTTCAAGCGGCAAGGACACACCATCGGGCCATTGGGAAATCGCCGGCCTGCCGGTGCGCCTGGACTGGGGCTATTTCCCGGATACGGTTCCCGCCTTTCCGGCTGAACTGACCGAGGCGATGATCCGCGAAGGCAAGGTGCCGGGCATTCTCGGCAATTGTCATGCATCGGGCACCGAGATCATCGAGCGGTTCGGCGAGGAGCACATCCGCACCGGCAAGCCGATCTGCTACACGTCCGTCGACTCGGTCCTGCAGATCGCCGCGCATGAAGTCCATTTCGGCCTCGATCGGCTTTATGAATTCTGCAAGGTGGTACGCAAGCTGGTCGACCCGCTGAGGATCGGACGGGTTATCGCACGGCCTTTCGTCGGCGAAACCGCCGCCACTTTCGAGCGGACCTACAACCGCCATGACTACGCCGTGCCGCCGCCGGAGCCGACCCTGCTCGACCGGCTGACGGCGCGTGGCAGCCGTGTCATCGCCATCGGCAAGATCGGCGACATCTTCGCTCATCGCGGAATTTCGCAAGTGCGCAAGGCGGCGGGCAACATGGCGATGTTCGACGAGGCGCTGGGCGCGATGGATGATGCCGGCAACGGTGATCTCGTCTTCGCCAATTTCGTCGACTTCGACACCGAATTCGGTCATCGCCGCGATGTTGCAGGCTATGCCGCCGCGCTCGAAGCCTTCGACCGGCGACTGCCGGAGGCATTTGCAAGGCTGCGGCAGGGCGATCTTCTCATCCTGACGGCCGATCACGGCAATGATCCGACCTGGCGCGGTACCGATCATACGCGCGAGCGCATTCCGGTGATCGGCACCGGACCGGGTTTCAAGGGCGGCGACATCGGGCTGAGAACGACATTCGCCGACATCGGTGAAACCGTGGCCGAGCATCTTGGGCTGGCGCACGGCCGCTATGGCACTTCTTTCTATACGGCGATTGGCGGTCATGCCTGAATTGCCGGAGGTCGAAACCGTCCGGCGCGGACTGCAGCCGGTTCTGGAAGGCGCAACCATTGCCCGTGTCGAGGCGCGCCGACCGGATCTGCGCTTTCCATTTCCCGAGAAATTCTCGCAGCGGCTGACCGGCAAGACGATCACGGCACTTGGTCGCCGGGCCAAATATCTGACGATGGACCTGAAAGGCGGTCCCGTGCTGATCTGCCATCTCGGCATGTCGGGCTCATTCCGCATCGAAACGGCGGACGGCAGCGACACGCCTGGCATCTTCCAGCACGACCGTTCGAAGAGTTCCAACCACGACCACGTCGTCTTCCATGTCGTATCTCCGGCGGGCGCCCGATCTCGCGTGATCTTCAATGATCCGCGCCGCTTCGGCTTCATGTTGTTTGCGGAAGGGCCGAACGTTCATCCGATGCTGGCCGGACTGGGCGTTGAGCCAACGGGCAACACGTTGGACGGCGCCCTGCTTGCCTCATTGATGAAAGGGCGGCGATCGCCGCTGAAGGCAGCGCTTCTCGACCAGAGGCTGATCGCCGGGCTCGGCAACATCTATGTGTCGGAGGCGCTGTGGCGCGCCGGCCTGTCGCCGCTGCGCGAGGCGGGCACGATCGCCAAGCCCGGAAAGAAAGCCCAGGCCCAAAGCGAACATCTCGCCGAAGCCATTCGCTCGGTGATATCAGATGCGATCGCGGCAGGCGGGTCCTCACTGCGGGACTATATGCAGACCGATGGGTCCCTGGGCTATTTCCAGCATTCCTTCGCCGCCTACGACCGCGAAGGCGAGGCCTGTTCGAAACCCGGCTGCGGTGGCCACATCGAACGGATCGTGCAGAGCGGCCGATCGACCTTCTATTGCCGGACATGTCAGCGGTGAGTTAGACGAGCGCGAGCGAGGAGAAGCAGTCATGACCTATGAAACGATCATCACCGAGACGCATGGCAAGGTCGGACTGATCAGGCTGAACAGGCCGCAGGCGCTCAACGCGCTGAACTCGCGGATCCTGACCGAAGTGGTCGCGGCCGTGAACGGTTTCGGTGCCGATGCCGGTATCGGCGCCATGGTCATCACCGGTTCCGAAAAGGCTTTCGCCGCCGGCGCCGACATCAAGGAGATGCAGTCGATCTCCTATGCGGACGCCTACGCCCAAGACTTCTTCGTCGGCTGGGAGGAGCTTACGCGGGCGCGAAAGCCTGTTATCGCGGCCGTAGCGGGCTATGCACTCGGCGGCGGCTGCGAGTTGGCGATGATGTGCGATTTCATCATCGCCGCCGACACGGCAAAGTTCGGCCAGCCCGAAATCACGCTCGGCGTCATTCCAGGCATGGGCGGGTCGCAACGGCTGACCCGCTTCGTCGGCAAGGCGAAGGCGATGGACATGTGCCTGACCGGGCGGATGATGGATGCCGCCGAAGCCGAGCGTTCGGGCCTAGTGTCGCGGGTCGTGCCCGCGGGCGACCTTGTCGAGGAGGCGCTGAAGGCGGCCGCCAAGATCGCCAGTTTCTCGCTGCCATCGGTGATGATGGCAAAAGAGGCTGTCAACCGCGCCTTCGAGACGACGCTTGCCGAGGGATTGCGGTTCGAGCGCCGACTGTTTCATTCGCTGTTTGCGCTGGACGATCAGAAGGAAGGCATGGCGGCGTTCGCCGAGAAGCGGAAGCCGAATTTCACCAACCGCTGACGCCAATCCTTCAGCTGCGAAGAAGATGGTTGTTGGCCGCCAAAAAGAAGGCCGGGCAGCGTTGACGCGCCGGAAAAGCTGAACTATAAGCCCCACCAACCGAGGCGGCCCCGTGGCTGCCCGTTTGTTTTTTGCGCCCTGCGGCATCCCGCATGCGCCGACCAGATCAGAAGAGAGGCATCATGGCCAATACATCCTCGGCCAAAAAGGCAACGCGCAAGATCGTACGCCGCGCAGCGATCAACAAGAATCGCCGCTCGCGCGTGCGCACCTATATCCGCCAAGTCGAAGAGGCACTTGCCTCCGGTGACAAGGCCGCCGCGCAGGCTGCGTTCAAGATCGCGGAGCCGGAATTGATGCGCGCCGCTACCAAAGGCGTGATCCACAAGAACACGGCGTCCCGCAAGGTGTCGCGACTGGCTCAACGGGTCAAAGTCCTGTCAGCCTGACATTACTTGCCTACACTGACGTTGTTCGAACCCGGCCGTTTGTGCCGGGTTTTTTCGTTTGCCGGCAAGCACTTAAAAAGAATGTCCGGAAACGACGTTCTATGCGGATTTCACCATTGGGAATACTTTGCCGGCATATGCATGCCTGCACTTGATCAGCACGCTTGGAAATGACCGGCTTGCGGATTCTTAGATACCAGAAATAGTCTTTAATTTTCAGACGTTTACCGGCGGTGATCCACAGCTTGTCCACATCGAGCCGGGGCGATGGGGGACAAGTGGCTGTCAAGTGAATTATTTCAGAATATTTCTCTCAGCGCCCGGTTTTTCATATTCGCCGGAAAAGGGTTTGAATCACAATGGCTTTGTTAAAATGTGCCGTTGCGGTACGCCACCCGAACCCGCCTCCAGTAACCAGATTCCTTAAAAATCCGTTAGACGTGGCCTTGCCCTATCCACAGCGATTTCGGTAATGTCGATCTATCGAAAGGGACGGGCCTCTGGCCCTCAACCAGCCTGACACGGACCAGCTTAAATTGGCGGGATTTGCAACGCGGATCAAGTCTGCGGACGGGTTTGGTTTGTCTTTTTCGATGCGGTAGGGGACTGGCGTAACTAGACATGGCGGGTAGACGGCGGCCGGCGATCTTTTCGACGGACGGTGTTTTGTTGCCCTGACATACCCAACGCGGACTGGCTTCCATGAGCCGGCACCGGTTCCCGCAGACAATGGGCGACGTTCATCTGCCGGCGGCGGCAGCGGACATCGCAGCAAAGACGCAGTCGCCGGAACCGGATGCAGGAGGCGCATCCCCGGTGGAAAACAGGTACGGAAGGACAAGGAAAAGATCATGCAGAGCGGCATCGAAAGGGAACTTACGGGCGACCTCCCATTTCCTGGAACTTTGATCGGAGCAAAAGACATGGCGGTGTCCAGCGACGCGGAGCAAAAATTCGACCGGGTCAAGACTCAGTTGAAGGCGCGTCTGGGAACCGAAGTCTATTCGAGCTGGTTTGGCCGCATGAAGGTCGCGGAGGCTTCCAAGGGCATTGTCCGCATCTCGGTGCCCACCGCCTTCCTGCGCTCGTGGATCAACGGCCACTATCTCGACCTCATCTCCGAGCTGTGGAAGCAGGAGGATCCTGATCTCCTCAAGATCGACATTGTCGTGCGCACGGCGACCCGTCAGGGACGCAGCCAAGCCGAGCCGGAGGTGGTACCGGCACGCAAGATGACGCGGCAGACGCAGACGGCGCTTGCCGCGGGCACCGCCAGCCCCGGCCGGACAGAGCGTGCACCGGTTCCGCGTCCGGGCACGCCGGTCGAGAGCGAATTCCGGCACAATGTGCTGGGGTCACCGCTTGATCCTCGCTATACGTTCGGCTCCTTCATCGAGGGCCCGTCGAACCGGGTGGCCTTCGCCGCCGCCAAGGCAGTGGCGGAATCGCAATCGAGCGCGGTGCGCTTCAACCCGCTTTTCCTTCACGCAACCGTCGGGCTCGGCAAGACACATCTGCTGCAGGCTATCGCCGCGGAATCGCTGAAGCAGAATCCCAAGTCGCGCGTCGTCTATCTCACGGCCGAGTATTTCATGTGGCGCTTTGCCACCGCAATCCGTGACAACAACGCGCTGACGCTCAAGGAACAGCTGCGCGACATCGACTTGCTCATCATCGACGACATGCAATTCCTGCAGGGCAAGTCGATCCAGCATGAATTCTGCCACCTGATCAACATGTTGCTCGATAGCGCCAAGCAGGTCGTCGTTGCCGCCGACCGGCCGCCGTCGGAACTGGAATCGCTCGAACCGCGGGTCCGTTCGCGCCTCAATGGCGGTGTCGCGCTTGAAATGTCGGCGCCCGATTTCGCCATGCGCCTTGGCATGCTCAAATTGCGCCTTGCCACCGCCAGGGTCGATGATGCGTCGCTGAACATTTCGGAAGAGATCCTCAATCACGTTGCCCGCACCGTGACCGGCAGCGGACGCGAACTGGAAGGCGCCTTCAACCAGCTGCTGTTCCGTCAATCCTTCGAGCCGCAGATCACCATCGACCGGATCGACGAAATCCTCGGCCACATCTATCGAACCGGCGAGCCGAAGCGGATCCGTATCGAGGACATCCAGCGCATCGTCGCGCGCCACTACAATGTGTCGAAGACCGAATTGCTGTCCAACCGGCGCACGCGCACCATCGTCAAGCCGCGGCAGGTGGCTATGTACCTGTCGAAGGTGATGACGCCGCGCTCGTTGCCTGAGATCGGACGGCGTTTCGGTGGCCGCGATCATACCACCGTGCTGCACGCCGTGCGCAAGATCGAGGACCTTTCCGGCAACGACAACACGCTGGCGCAAGAACTCGAGCTCTTGAGGCGGTTGATCAACGACCAAGCCTGACCGGGCCGGGCGAGCCCGAACCGGAACAACACCGGAATTCAATGGCTTGCCTGTGCGGTCCGGGGCCCGGAATGGGCTCGTGGCGCCGCCTGGAAGCCGCCCGGATTTCGGTTTTACAACACCGGCTCGCGGGCTTCGTGCCCTTTATCCCCAGAAAGCCCGCGCAGCCGACCCTAACCGGTGGCGCGGGCTTGCGTTTGCCGGTTTTTTCCTGTCAGTTTACGCAGATTCTGAGCCTGTTCAGACCTTTCGCGGGACGCCGCTCATTGGTGACCCGTCATTCATTCAAGCGAGCCTGTTTCGTCATGCGTGTTATCCTGGAACGGTCAAACCTCCTGAAGTCGCTCAACCACGTCCACCGTGTGGTCGAGCGGCGCAACACCATACCGATCCTGTCCAACGTGCTGCTCAGCGCCGAAAGCGCCAGCCTTGAAATGAAGGCGACCGATCTCGACCTCGAGGTGACGGAAGCGACGCCCGCCAAGGTGGAGCGCGGCGGGGCGACGACGGTTCCGGCACATCTGCTCTACGACATCGTGCGCAAGCTCGCCGACGGAGCCGAGGTGATGCTGAAGACGGACGAGGACGGCAATGCCATGACGGTGACGTCAGGCCGCTCAAGCTTCCGCCTCCAGTGCCTGCCACAATCCGACTTCCCCGAGCTTTCGGCCGGATCGTTCTCGCATATCTTCCGTCTCGACTCGGTTGCCCTGAAGGGCCTGATCGAGAAGACCCAGTTCGCCATCTCCACCGAGGAGACACGCTATTATCTGAACGGAATCTACCTGCACACGCATGAGGTCGGCGGCAAGCTGAAGCTGCGCTCGGTGGCGACCGACGGCCACCGCCTGGCGCGCGCCGAAATCGACGCGCCGGCGGGTTCCGAGGGCATGCCGGGCATCATCATTCCACGCAAGACGGTGAGCGAGCTGCAGAAGCTGGTGGACGATCCGGACGTCGCGGTGACCACGGAACTGTCGGACACCAAGATCCGCTTCACCATCGGCAGCGTAATTTTGACCTCGAAGCTGATCGACGGCACCTTCCCCGATTATCAGCGGGTCATTCCGACCGGCAACGACAAAAAGCTGATCATCGACCGCCAGAGTTTTGCCGCCGCTGTCGATCGCGTCTCGACCATCTCTTCCGAACGCGGCCGCGCGGTGAAGCTTTCGATCAGCGAGGGTCAGGTGACGCTTGCGGTCAACAATCCGGATTCAGGCAGCGCCACCGAGGAACTCGCAGCCGACTATTCGTCGGATCCGATCGAAATCGGCTTCAATGCCAAGTATCTGCTCGACGTTGCCGCGCAACTGACCGGCACCGAGGCCAAGTTCATGCTGGCCGACGCCGGTTCGCCGACGCTGATCCACGACATGGCCGACGAAACCGCACTCTATGTGCTGATGCCGATGCGGGTGTAGCCTAGGCCGAGTCATCAATCCGGCTCTGCGGCCGGGACCGGCTATGAGAACCATGGTTGCGGCGACTTCCAGAGCAATTCCAGGAAAAGTGTGAAACGGTTTTCCGTCCGGAATTGCGTCAAAACAAAGAGATAGGGCCGTTCGGCGTTTACGTGAAACGATGAACCGCTCTACAGGCGGATAGCGGTTGCCGGCACAGACCTACATAAGTAAGCTTACGCTTACTAATTTTCGCAACTACGCGGCGCTGACGATCGATCTGGCGCCGGGTGCCGTGGTTTTTTCCGGCGACAATGGTGCCGGCAAGACCAATCTCCTCGAAGCGATCTCCTTTTTGACACCGGGGCGTGGCTTGCGCCGCGCCCCTTATGCGGATGTCGCGCGTGAGGGTGGCGATGGCGGCTTTGCCCTGCATGCCCGGCTCGACGGAGCTGACGGTCAAGTCGAGATCGGAACAGGCATTTCCGGCGGCGACAGCCCCGGCGAAGGCGGCAGGCGGGTGCGCATCAACGGAGCTTCGGCACGTTCGGCCGAGGACATGCTGGAATGGCTGCGCGTCGTGTGGCTGACACCGGCGATGGACGCCTTGTTCACAGGACCGGCCGCGGATCGACGGCGCTTTCTCGACCGGCTGGTGCTTGCGATCGACCCCGGCCACGGGCAACGTGCGATCGATTACGAAAAGGCGATGCGTGGCCGTAACCGACTGCTTACCGAAGGATCCCGGGACGACCGCTGGTTCGACGCGATCGAGACGCGGATGGCCGAGACCGGTGTGGCGATCGCCGCGGCACGGGCCGAGATGGTGCGCCTGCTCGCCGCCATGATCGACAGGCTGCCCGACACGGGGCCATTTCCGCAGGCCGATATCGGCCTTTCGGGGGATCTGGAGGCCGAGGTTTCCAGCATGCCAGCAGTCGATGTCGAAGAGCGCTTCCGCAGGACGCTTGCCGAGGGACGCGACCGCGACCGCGCCGCCGGGCGCACGCTCGAAGGGCCACACCGTTCGGATCTGGTGGTTCGGCACCGTCCCAAGGCGATGCCGGCCGAGCTCTGTTCGACAGGCGAGCAAAAGGCGCTGCTGGTCGGCATCGTGCTGTCGCATGCCCGGCTGACCGGCGAAATGTCGGGCATGACACCTATCCTGCTGCTCGACGAGATCGCCGCGCATCTCGATGGCGGGCGGCGCGCGGCGTTGTTTTCCATCCTTGAGGAATTGAACTGCCAGGTGTTCATGACCGGAACCGATGCGGCGCTGTTTTCCAGTCTCAAGGGGCGTGCGCAATTCCTGACTGTCGACCACGGCACGGTTGGGCCAACGATCTAGATATTTGACGCTTGCATAGGTCATCATCCCAGAACCGCTTCGCACTTTTGGGCGACCCGCCGCAGGTTTATGCATGTCATGGATTAGCCCCTGACAAGGTTTTTCAGCCGCTATATGATCCGGCGATGACCCCTGCCGCCCTGAACGCCGACGAGATCGAACGCTATGCCCGCCACATCGTGCTGCCCGAGATCGGCGGCGCCGGCCAGCAGAGGCTGAAGCAGGCGCGAGTGCTGGTCATCGGCGCCGGCGGGCTGGGCGCGCCGGTGCTTGAATATCTTGCCGCCGCCGGCGTCGGCACGCTCGGCGTGGTCGATGACGACACCGTTTCGCTTTCCAACCTGCAGCGTCAGGTCATTCACGGCACCGATAGTGTCGGCATGCTGAAAACCCATAGCGCCGAGGCGGCAATCGCCAGCATCAATCCCAACACCACTGTCGAAACGCACACGTTCCGGCTGACCACGGACAATGCCCCCGCCCTCGTCGCCGGCTATGACATCGTCGTCGACGGTTCCGACAATTTCGAAACCCGCTATGTGGTGGCCGATGCCTGCGCGAACGCTGGGAAACCGCTGGTGCATGCCGCTGTCGGACGCTTCGACGGCTCCGTCACGGTGCTGAAGCCATTCGAGGACGGCAAGGACGGCAAGCCCAATCCGGGCTACCGCGATCTGTTTCCCGAGGCGCCACCGCCTGGCCTGGTGCCGTCCTGTGCCGAAGCCGGCGTGCTTGGTGCGCTGACCGGTGTCGTCGGCACGCTGCAGGCAATGGAGACGATCAAGCTGATCACCGGCGTCGGCGAGCCGCTGGTCGGCAGGCTGCTGCTCTATGATGGGCTGGCCGCGCGCTTCGACACGATCCGCTACAAGAGAAACTGATCCCGTGCAGCGGACCGAAGCTGTCTCCATCGCGCAAATTCCGGCCGATTTCGACCGTTGGAACGATGTGCTCGCACTGATCATGCGTGCCTTCGCCTCGATGGACGGGGTTATCGACCCACCCTCCTCCGCCCACCTGCTGACTGCGGACAGCCTGCGGGACAAGGCTCGGCGGGAGACCGGCTTCGTGGCACTCAACGGCGACAGGATCGTCGGCTGTATCTTTGCCCTTGAAAGGCCGGCGGAACTCTATGTCGGCAAGCTCGCCATCGCGCCGGACTGCCAGGGACAGGGCATTGGCCGGCGGCTGATGCAGGCGGTCGAAGATCTTGCCCGCAGCCACGGCAAGGTGGCAATCGAGCTTCAGACGCGGATCGAGCTGACCGGAAACCATGCAGCCTTTGCCCGCCTCGGCTTTTATGAGACCGAACGGACGGCGCATGAGGGCTACGACAGGCCGACCTCGATCACCATGCGCAAGGTGCTTGTGTAAGCCCGGTCTTTCATCTGCGTTTCGATTGCGTCAGGTTCGCAGTGGCAGCACGCGGTCCGGCGGGCGATGGCCATCGACGAAGGCGCGGATGTTGATGATGACCTTTTCGCCCATGTCGATGCGGCCTTCGAGCGTCGCCGAGCCCATATGCGGCAACAACACGACCTTGTGCTTGGCGGCGAGCTTCAGCAGCTTGCCGTTCAAAGCCGGCTCGTGCTCGTAGACATCGAGGCCGGCGCCGGCAATCTTGCCGTCCTGGATCAGCTTGACCAGTGCTTCCTCGTCGATGATGTCGCCGCGCGCGGTGTTGACGACATAGGCCGTGGGCTGCAGCAGCGCCAGCCGCCGCGCCGAAAGCAGATGGAAGGTTGCCGGCGTCGATGGGCAATTGACCGAAATGATGTCCATGCGGGCCAGCATCTGGTCGAGGCTTTCCCAATAGGTCGCCTCCAGCCCGTCTTCGACGGCCGGCAGCACGCGATGGCGGTTGTGGTAATGGATCGACAGGCCGAAGGCCTTGGCCCGCCTGGCGACGGCGGTGCCGATGCGCCCCATGCCGACAATGCCCAGCCGCTTGCCCCAGATGCGCCGGCCAAGCATCCAGGTGGGCGACCAGCCGGCCCATTTCTTGTCGCCGGTGAGCACGTTGGCTCCTTCCGCCAGCCGCCGCGGCACCGCCAGCATCAGCGCCATGGTCATGTCGGCCGTGTCCTCGGTCAGCACATTGGGCGTGTTGGTGACGGTGATGCCCCGCTTAGCCGCGGCCTCGACATCGATCTTGTCGACGCCGTTGCCGAAATTGGCGATCAGCTTGAGGTTGTCGCCGGCCTGGGCGATCAGTGCCGCGTCGATGTGGTCGGTCACCGTCGGCACCAGCACGTCGGCCTCCTTGACCGCCGCCACCAGTTCCGGCTGCGTCATCGGCCTGTCCTCGACATTCAGCCGGGCGTCGAACAGTTCGCGCATGCGGGTCTCGACCGGGTCGGGCAGCTTTCGCGTGATGACGACGAGAGGCTTCTTTTTGCCTACCATTGTTTCCTCGTACCCCGATCTCGTTGAGACCTCTTTAACCAAGACCGGCGAAACTGAAAGCCGGTCGCGGTACCGATTACCTCATGTAACAAGCGGTGCCGCCGAAGACAAAGAAAAAGGGGCGCCGCTGCCGCCAGGCAAGCGCCGAAAGGAATGAAAGTGTCTGGTTTCGCGTCGTTTCGCCTGACCCTCAGCGCAGCACTTCTCGGCGCTTTGCTTTATTCTCCGCTTGCCGCGGCGCAGAGCGCGGCGGCACCCGCGCAGAGCGTCGTCACGCTCGGGCCGAGCGGTTTGCCGCTGCCGCGATTCGTCAGCCTGAAATCCGGCCGCGTCAACTCGCGCGTCGGCCCCGGCGCCAACTACTCGGTCGACTGGATGTATATGAAGGCCGGCCTGCCGATGGAGATCATCCAGGAATTCGATACATGGCGCCGCGTGCGCGATGCCGATGGGTCGGAAGGTTGGATCAACCAGTCGCTGCTTTCCGGCCGGCGCACGGCAATCGTCGCACCGTGGCAGCGCGGCAAGGGCGCCCAGATCAATCTTCTCAACAGCCCCGACAAGGACGCAAGGGTGGTCGCGATGGTCGAGCCGGGCGTCATGGGCACGATCAAATCCTGCGATGGCCAGTGGTGCGAAATGACGTTCGATGGCCACACCGGCTGGCTTGCCCAGTCGATCGTCTGGGGCGCCTACCCCGGCGAGCGGGTCAAGAACTGATTTTTACCCCTTTGACCGCGACATCTCGAAGAGTCGCGGTGGTGGTTTAGCGCCCGATGCGGCCGAGATGGGTGTCCTGAAAGCCGGTTGGCAGCTTCAGGCCGTAGCCCAGCGCACGGTCGATGGCGATGTGGGCGATCCAGATCAGCGCAACCGCCACCGCGGTCGCATTGCCCTCCATGTGCCCGGCGAGCAGCAGCAGCACGGGCACGATCAGAATATGCAAGGCGTTGTAGGCAAGGGCACCGACGCGCGGTCCCGCCAGATAGCCGAACATCGACAGGTCAGGCGCCAGAACAAGCAATCCGAAGAGCCACCAGGAAACGCCGATCGACGCATAGAATACGACGGCGCCCACCGCAACGATTGCCCATTCGAGCCGTATCGTCAGATCAAGCGGCTTCAATCCCTCGCCGGTCATTCGCGGCGCTTGGGGCGCAGCCTCACCACGATGTCGACATTGGCGATTTCCATCCCCTCCGGCGGCTCCGGCAGGTTGGCAACGGTCACCGGACCGCTGTCGATGTCGAATATGCGGTTCTCGCCTTCGATATAGAAATGGTGATGGTCGGAGGTGTTGGTGTCGAAATAGGTCTTGGCGCCCTCGACGGCGAGGATGCGCAGCAGTCCCGCCTGGGTGAACTGGTGGAGGGCATTGTAGACGGTGGCCAGCGATACTGGCACGCCGGCGGCGACGGCCTCCTCGTGCAGTTCCTCGGCCGACAGATGACGGTCGCCCTTGGCGAAAAGCAGGTCGGCCAGCGCAATGCGCTGACGCGTCGGCCTCAGGCCGGCTTCACGGACCCGTTTGTCCACAGCGACATTTTCCTTCCGGCCGTCCAGGTCCATCTTCTCGTCGAACCCCACAGTTCCGCCCCAAGACACGCCCAGAATGGCAAAAAAATGAACGTCTGCCGAAACCGGACCTCCGCCGACATATATTCTGTCGCCCGAATGCGATCAATAGCGCGCATTGACCCAGGCAGACGAGCAGGTTAAGCGCAAACGCCGGTTTCCGGCCTGAAACAGATTGTGTTAGGAAACCAACGACAAGGGCGCCCGATAGCCCGGAACGATATGGGGAGAGATTGATGCCGGGTAAATCCAGCTACGAGTACGACGAATTGCTGGCCTGCGCCCGCGGCGAACTGTTCGGACCGGGCAATGCCCAGCTTCCCTATCCGCCCATGCTGATGTTCGACCGTATCACCGAGATCAGCGAGACGGGCGGCGCCTTCGAGAAGGGTTTCATCCGCGCGGAATTCGACATCAAGCCCGACCTGTGGTTCTTTGCCTGCCATTTTATCGGCAATCCGATCATGCCGGGATGCCTCGGCCTCGACGCCATGTGGCAATTGACGGGCTTCTATCTTGGCTGGCTCGGCGAACCCGGCAAGGGCATGGCGCTGTCGACCGGTGAAGTGAAATTCAAGGGCATGGTGACGCCCTCGGTGAAAAAGGTTGAGTATGGCATCGACTTCAAGCGCGTGATGCGAGGCCGGCTGGTGCTCGGCATCGCCGATGGCTGGCTAAAGGCGGATGGCGAGCCCATATACGCGGCAACGGATCTGAAGGTCGGTCTGTCCAAGCAGTCGGCGGTCGTTTGACCGCAGCCCTGGCCAGCCCCCTGGCCAGCATCCCTGGAAGGAGTTGCGAATGAGACGTGTCGTAGTCACAGGCCTCGGCATTGTGTCGTCGATCGGCAACAATGCCAACGAGGTGCAAGCCTCGCTGCATGACGCCAGATCCGGCATCAGTTTCTCCGATTCGTTCGCCGAGCATGGCTTCCGGTGCCAGGTCTGGGGCGCGCCGACGCTCGATCCATCCGCCATGATCGACCGCCGGGCGATGCGCTTCCTGAGCCAAGGTGCGGCCTGGAACCACGTCTCCATGGACCAGGCGATCGCGGATGCGGGCCTCGAAGAGAGCGACATCACCAATGAGCGCACCGGCATCGTCATGGGATCGGGCGGACCATCCACCCGCACCATCTTCGAGGCGGCCGAGACCACGCTGAAGAACGGCAGTCCCAAGCGTATAGGTCCGTTCGCGGTGCCGAAGGCGATGTCGTCGACCGCATCGGCGACGCTTGCCACCTGGTTCAAGATTCACGGCGTCAACTATTCGATCTCTTCGGCCTGTTCGACCTCGGCGCATTGCATCGGCAATGGCTACGAACTGATCCAGTGGGGCAAGCAGGACATAGTCTTTGCCGGCGGCCACGAGGATCTCGACTGGACGATGTCGGACCTGTTCGACGCCATGGGCGCCATGTCGTCGAAGTTTAACGACAAGGCATCGACCGCTTCGCGCGCGTATGACGCCAATCGCGACGGCTTCGTCATCGCCGGCGGCGCGGGCGTGCTGGTGCTGGAAGAGCTTGAGCATGCCAAGGCGCGCGGCGCCAAGATCTACGCCGAGATCGTCGGCTACGGCGCGACCTCGGATGGCTACGACATGGTTGCCCCGTCAGGCGAGGGCGCGGTCCGCTGCATGCGCCAGGCACTGGCCACGGTTTCCACGCCGGTCGATTACATCAACACCCATGGCACATCGACGCCGGTGGGCGATTCCAAGGAAATGGGCGCGATCCGCGAGGTGTTCGGCGAGAAGATGCCCTACATCACCTCGACAAAATCGCTGACCGGCCATTCTCTGGGCGGGGCCGGCGTGCAGGAATCCATCTACTCGATCCTGATGATGCAGGGCGGTTTCATCGGCGAAAGCGCCCATATCGAGACCCTCGACCCCGAATTCGAGGGCATGCCGATCGTGCGAAAGCGCATCGACGACGCCAGGATCGACACTGTCTTGTCTAATTCGTTCGGCTTCGGTGGCACCAACGCAACGCTCGTTTTCCAGCGCTATTCCGCATAAGGCCAGCGTTTTTTTAATAAGGATTGGCGGCCATGGACGGATTGATGAAGGGCAAGCGCGGGCTTGTCATGGGTGTCGCCAACGATCATTCGATCGCCTGGGGCATCGCCCGGAAATTATCCGAACATGGGGCGGAACTCGCCTTCACCTATCAGGGCGATGCCTTCGGGCGCCGGGTCAAGCCGCTGGCAGACAAGCTCGGTGCCTCGCTGGTGGTGCCGTGCGACGTCGAGGACAGCGCTTCGGTCGCCGCGACGTTCGAGACCCTGGGCAAGGAATGGGGCGGGCTGGATTTCGTCGTCCACGCCATCGGCTTTTCCGACAAGAACGAGTTGAAAGGCCTTTACGCCGACACCAGCCGGGACAATTTCGTCCGCACCATGGTGATCTCCTGCTACTCCTTTACCGAAATCGCCCGCCATGCCGCCGCCCTGATGCAGGACGGCGGATCGATGATCACGCTGACCTATGCGGGGTCGGTCCGCGTCATGCCGAACTACAACGTCATGGGCGTCGCCAAGGCAGGGCTGGAGGCCAGTGTGCGCTACCTCGCCAATGATTACGGTCCGCGCGGCATCAGGGTCAACGGCATATCGGCTGGACCCGTGCGCACGCTTGCCGGCGCCGGCATTTCCGACGCCCGCCACATGTTCTCCTACCAGCAGCGCAACTCGCCGCTGCGTCGTACGGTGACTATCGACGAGGTCGGCGGCTCCGCGCTTTATCTACTGTCCGATCTGTCTTCCGGCGTTACCGGCGAAATCCACTATGTCGATTCCGGCTATCACATCGTTTCCATGCCTACGCTGGACGAATTGAAGCAGACCGACGGTGGACGAGACTAATGCATGTCGCCCAAGAGTGCGCGGCGGTTTTGGGACAACGACATTTATAAAACAAAAGCTTAAAATGCGCCGACGGAATCCGTTTCAACCCGACGCGCTTTAACCCTCTCAAGAAATACTTTCGCTCCAATAAAATTAGACGCATTCGCGGAAACTCATTTTAAGGACATATCCGCTAGAAAGCCCCGTACTCTGGGGATCTTTCAATGTCCGCCGTCAGCAACCCGAAGCGAACACCGGTGTTCCGGCTGCTCACCATAGCGAGCTCGGGCCTCGGCAGTTTCGTCCTCGGACTCTGGGGCCTGAAGCTCGGTCTCGGCGATGGCTTTGCCGGCATCTCCGCGGACATGATGGTCGCGGTGATGGCCGCGCTTTGCGCACTGGCGGCGTCGGCAGCCGCGATGTCCTTCTTCGCCGGCGTCGATGAATCGGCGGATTTCGTCTTCACGGAGACCCATTTCGACAAACTGACGGGCCTTTTGGCGCGTCCGGCAATGGTCGGCAAGATTGCCGAGGCGGCGTGCGCGACAAGCCGGACCGGCGAGCCGATGTTCCTCATCGACATCGATATAGATCGCTTCAAGCAGATCAACGACGCCATCGGCTACAGCCAGGGCGACGAGTTGATCCGCGCCTTCACCAACCGCTTGAAGACGTGCGTGCCGCCGCGCGCGCTGATCGGACGCATCGGCGCCGGTGAATTCGCGGTTCTACTCCCCGACAATCAGGTGTCCGGGTCGCTGGAAAGCACCATCGAGAGGCTCATCGACGAGATGATGGAGCCCTATGAACTCAGCACCCACCTGCAATCGGTCAGCCTGTCGGTGGGCATCGTGGCGATGCCAAAGGACGGCGTCGATCCCGTCCTCATCCTGCGCCGCTCCAATCTGGCGCTGCAGAATGCCCGCGCCAGCGGCGTCGGCAACTGGTCTGTCTTCCATGCCGAAATGGGCAGGGTCGCCGATCATCGCCAGTGGATCGAATCCGAACTGAATACAGCTTTCGAGCGCGGTGACTTCGATCTTCACTACCAGCCGCAGCTCGACCTCCCGACCGGCCGCATCGTCGGCTATGAAGCGCTGATCCGCTGGCGGCATCCCGAACGTGGCATGATCCCGCCGATGGAGTTCATCCCGATCGCCGAGGAAACCGGCATGATCGGCCCGATCGGCGAATGGGTGCTGCGCAAGGCTTGCAGCGACGCCCGGCATCTGCCCGACGACTGCTTCGTTGCCGTCAACATCTCGCCCGTGCAGTTCATGACCAAGGACTTCGTCGGTACCGTGCGCGATACCATGACGAGCACCGGCATCAAGCCGTCGCGGCTGGAACTGGAAGTGACCGAGACGGCGATGATGCAGGACCGCGACCGCGCCGCCGCCATACTGAAGCAGCTTGCAGACATGGGCATCTCGGTCGCCGTCGACGATTTCGGCACCGGCTATTCCAATTTGAGCTATCTCATCGATTTCTCGTTCGGCAAGCTGAAGATCGACCGGTCCTTCGTCAGCCGCCTCGATACCGATTCCAGCTCCGGCGCGGTCGTCTCGACCATCGTCGGGCTTTCGCGGGCGCTCGGCGTCAGCATCATTGCCGAAGGCGTCGAGACCGAAAGCCAGGCGACGCTGCTCAGGGCGGCTGGCTGCGAGGTGGTGCAGGGCTACCTGTTCGGCCGGCCGGCACCACTCAAGTTCAGGGTTGGCGACGCGCATGTCACCGACGAGGTCCGGCGCGTCGCCAATCTGCATTAAACGCTACGCATTGTATCAACGCCGCGCGGCAAGCACCTTGAACATGCCGTCGCGAGCGAGTTCGGCATGGCTCGAAAAAGCCGCCGACAGGATCGGCTCATAAGGAAGCTGGCGGTTGGCGACCATGAACAGCCGCCCGCCTGGCTTCAAGGCCTTGGCCGCAGCGCGGATCATGCCGGCGCCGATCTCGGGCTCGGCCGCACGGCTGCGATGAAAGGGCGGGTTCATGACGATCGCGTCGTAGCGCTTCTCGACCGGTTCTTTCAGCAGATCGGTCCAGAAGAAGTTCCTGGCGATCGACTGGCTAACCCCTGCCAGATTGAGCTTCGCGGCTTCGAGCGAGGCGAAATCCGCCTCATGGAGGTCGAGCGCCAGAATGCCGGGTGAATGGGCGGCTATCTCGGCCGCCAAATAGCCCCAGCCGGCGCAGAAATCGGCAACACTGCCACGCAGATCATTGGGCAGGTTCTCGACCAGCAGTTTCGAGCCGGTATCGATCCGGTCGAAGGAAAACATGCCGGGCGCGGTATGGAACCGGCCTTCGACCAGCAAGGCGGGATTGGCGGCACGCAATTCTTCCGCGGCGGCCAGATCGGCGGAACGGCGAAACCAGAAGGCGATGCCGTGATGTTTCGGTAGATGACCCTCAAGCGGCACAAGCTCGTCAACGCGCCTGCGCAGGCTGGCAATGCCATCGTCCTTGCCGCCGGCAACGACGACAAGGCCGCCCGGCGCGACGCGCTCAAGCGCCTGCGCGATGCGCACTTCGTTCAGGCCGCGATGCCGACCGGCCAGCACGAGTGCCATGTCGAAGCCGTCGCCTTCCGCCTGCGCGGTGACGATGACGCCGGAGGTCTGCAGCGCGCAAAAATGCGGCCGGAAGCCCTGCACGAGATGAAGCGCGGCCTCGAAGCCTTCGGGCAGCCGAAAACCCGGTTCGGCGCCGAGAAATAGGACGCGCCCATCCTTTGCGGGCAAAGCAACAGCCTCGGCCTCAAATGGATGAAAAAGGGTCTTCAGCGGCTCGGCGGACATTTTTCGATCTCGAAATGAAGTCTGTCTCTACAGCCCGAAAATGAAAACGGGCGCGACATAAGCCGCGCCCGTTTCGAGTCATGAACTCAAGACCGATCAGGCAGCGTTTTCTTCGCCTTCGGTCTTCTTGTCGCGGGCAAGTTCCTTGCCGGTGGCCTGGTCGACGACCTTCATCGACAGGCGGACCTTGCCGCGCTCGTCGAAGCCCATCAGCTTGACCCAGACCTTGTCGCCTTCCTTGACCACGTCCGAGGTCTTGGCGACCCGGTCGTTGGCAAGCTGCGAGATGTGGACGAGGCCGTCGCGCGGACCGAAGAAGTTGACGAAAGCGCCGAAGTCGGCGGTCTTGACGACCGTGCCTTCGTAGATTTCGCCGACTTCCGGCTCGGCAACGATGGTGTGGATCCACTTCTTCGCCGCCTCGATCTCCTTGGCGTTGGACGAAGCGATCTTGACCGTGCCGTCGTCCTCGATGTTGATCTTGGCGCCGGTCTTTTCGACGATCTCGCGGATGACCTTGCCGCCCGAGCCGATGACGTCGCGGATCTTGTCGGTCGGGATGTGCATCACTTCGATGCGCGGCGCGAACTCACCGAGTTCCGAACGCGCGCCGGTCAGAGCGTGCGCCATCTCGCCGAGGATATGCTGGCGGCCATCCTTGGCCTGGTCCAGCGCGATCTTCATGATCTCCTCGGTGATGCCCTCGATCTTGATGTCCATCTGCAGCGAGGTGATGCCGTTGGCGGTGCCGGCGACCTTGAAGTCCATATCGCCGAGGTGATCTTCGTCACCCAGGATGTCGGACAGAACCGCGAAGCGCTCGCCTTCCTTGATCAGGCCCATGGCGATACCGGCGACTGGCTTGGCCAGCGGCACGCCGGCATCCATCAGCGCCAGCGAGGTGCCGCAGACGGTGGCCATCGACGACGAGCCGTTGGACTCGGTGATCTCCGAGACGACGCGCAGCGTGTAGGGGAACTGGTCGGCACTCGGCAGCATCGGGCGAATGGCGCGCCAGGCGAGCTTGCCATGGCCGATTTCGCGGCGGCCCGGCGAACCCATGCGGCCGGTCTCACCGACGGAGTAGGGAGGGAAGTTGTAGTGAAGGAGGAACTTCTCCTTGTACATGCCGGTCAGCGAGTCGACATACTGCTCGTCCTCGCCGGTGCCGAGCGTGGCAACGACCAGCGCCTGGGTCTCGCCGCGGGTGAACAGCGCCGAACCATGGGTGCGCGGCAGGACGCCGACTTCGGAGACGATCTTGCGGACCGTCTTGAGGTCACGGCCGTCGATGCGCGAGCCGGTGTCGAGGATGTTCCAGCGCACGACCTTGGCCTGGAGTTCCTTGAACACGGTGCCGATCTGCTCGGAGGTGTACTTGGCGTCCTCGCCTTCAGCCGGGGCAAACGCGGCCTTGACCTTGGCCTTGACGGCGTCGACGGCCGCATAGCGCTTCTGCTTGTCGACGTTCTTGTAGGCAGTGCTGAGTTCGTCGCCGACGATCTTCAGCATCTCGGCTTCTAGGGTGGAATAGTCCGGCGCGGTGAAATCACGCGGCTCCTTGGCGGCGACTTCGGCCAGCTTGATGATGGCGTCGATGATCGGCTGGAAGCCCTTGTGGCCGAACATGACGGCGCCGAGCATCAGCTCTTCGCCGAGTTCCTTGGCTTCGGACTCAACCATCAGCACGGCGTCGGTCGTGCCGGCGACGATCAGGTCGAGCTTCGATTCCTGCATCTCATCGACGTGTGGGTTGAGCACGTATTCGCCGTTGATGTAACCGACGCGGGCGCCGCCGATCGGGCCCATGAAGGGTACGCCCGACAGGGTCAGGGCAGCCGAGGTGGCAACGATCGACAGGATGTCGGGATCGTTCTCGAGATCGTGCTGGACGACGGTGACGACGATCTGGGTGTCGTTCTTGTAGCCCGAGGCGAAGAGCGGGCGGATCGGGCGATCGATGAGGCGGGAAACCAGCGTTTCCTTCTCGCTCGGACGGCCTTCACGCTTGAAATAGCCACCCGGGATCTTGCCGGCGGCGTAGGTCTTTTCCTGGTAGTTGACGGTCAGCGGGAAGAAATCGAGGCCTGGCTTCGGCTCTTTCATCGAAACGACGGTGGCGAGAACCTTGGTCTCGCCGTAGGTGGCGAGCACCGCGCCATCAGCCTGGCGCGCGATCTTGCCGGTTTCGAGGATGAGCGGACGGCCGCCCCATTCGATTTCCACTTTGTGGTGATTGAACATATCTTGTCCTTAATATGAGGAAAGGGCCGCGCCGTTTCACGGTGCGCGGATGCCCTTTCCCTTGGCTTCCTTTCTCGGGCAGCCACGGGCAAGACAACGGGAAGCTCGGGTAATTTCGGCGCGGCTAGCGCGCACGAGCGTCCTGCAATCCTGCCCCATGACCGTCCATGGGCGGTTTCGAGTGCCCTCTGCACGATCGAAACCGGGTCTGGCCAGTCGATGCGACTGGCAGAATGCGCGACCGGCGGACTTTCCGAAGAAAGCCCGCCGGTCAATTCGTCAACGGCGCAGACCGAGCTTCTCGATCAACGTCTGGTAGCGCGCGTCGTCCTTGCGCTTGAGATAATCAAGCAGGCTGCGGCGCTGGGAGACGAGAGCGAGCAGACCACGGCGGGAATGGTTATCCTTCTTGTGGTCCTTGAAATGGTCGGTCAGGTTCTTGATGCGCTCGGAAAGGATGGCCACCTGGACTTCCGGAGACCCGGTATCGCCCTTGGCGGTTGCGAATTCACCCATCAATTCCTGTTTGCGCTCGGCAGTAATCGACATCGTGTTTTTCCTTATCTGTTTGAGGAAACGGGTCGCCCTCAGCCGGGATGTCGTCCAGCAGGGGCCGGTGCAAGCAAAGCGTCTTAGCGCTGTGCTGCGGCGCATATAGTGCAATTCCCCGGAAAATACCAGCCCAATTCACAAGCCGGCTTTTCAGGTCGAAAATGGCCGGTCTTATCCTTGTCAGAGCCATTTCTTCCATTTGAAGAAGGCAATCAGCCCGAACGCGACAAGCACCATGAACAAAAGCGATAGGGGATAGCCGTAGTAGGCCTTCAGCTCGGGCATGTTCCAGGGCGAAGACCCTGGATCGAAATTCATGCCCCAGATACCGACCAGGAAGGTAAGCGGCATGAAGATGACCGAGACGATGGTGAGATAGCTGATGACGTCGTTGGTGCGCGCCTGGCTCAGCGACAGATGCATCTCGATCAAGCCGGTCAGCATGTCGCGCTGGGTTTCGACCAGTTCGATCAGCCTGAGCGAATGGTCGAGTGTGTCGTTGAGGAAGATCTTGGTCTCGGCCTTCACATAGGGCACGTCGTTGCGGATGAGCGTCGCCAGCGCGTCGCGCAGGGGCCACAGCACCCCTTTCAGCACATTGGCATCGCGCCGCAATTCATGCAGCTGCCGCATCTGATGCTTGTCCGGCGAATGCAGCATCTCGTCCTCGATGCTGTCGACCAACTCGCCGGCCGCCTCGATCGGCGGAAAATAACTGTCGACGACGGCGTCGACCAGCGCATAGGCGAGATAGTCCGCTCCACGCGCGCGCAACCGGTTGGGCGCCGAACTCTCGATGCGCTTGCGCACGGGATCGAAGGGATCGCCTTCACGTTCCTGGAAGGTGACGACGAAATTGCTGCCGAAGAAGACGGAGATCTGCTCATAGCGGTGCGACGTGACATCGTCGATCATCCTGACGACGACGAAGGCATGGTCCTCGAAGAAATCGACTTTCGGCCGCTGGCCGGTGTTGACGACGTCCTCCAGCGCCAATGGATGCAGGCTGAAAATGCGGCCGATCTCCTCGATCAGCGGAATGTTGGCGAGGCCGGTGCAGTCGAGCCAGATAACTGGCCATTTGTCGCAATGGGTGTTGAGGTCGTCGATGCTGGCGTTTTCGATGGTCTGGAATTTCTGCGGCGAGATCATGGTCAGCCGCAGTTCCGAGCGACGAGCCGCCGGGTCGGCGATCAGCGTGCCCGGCGATGCACCGACCGGCGGCCGCCGCGTCCTCACCGGCGCCCGCTTCTTCACCGCTTCAGCCTTTGCCATAGAGCCCCTCTAACGCTATCCTGCGGACATTCGATGAGTGCCCTCAGCCGGCAAAGACCCGCTTGGGCTTGAACATGCCTTGCTCGATGGCACCGATGGCGACCAGCTTGCCGCGCGCCGTGGCGCAGGCTTCCTCGGCTTCCACCGGCGCGTCGCGGCCACGGATGATGACTGGATTGCCAAGGCGGATCTTGGTCGCCGCATCATCGCTGATGGCGACCTGCGGCAGGCAGTCGAGGGCGGCCGCCGTATCGACCAGAAGCGCATCGATGGTGTCGAAGTCGATCGGCGCTTCCACCGCGCCAGCGGCTTCTCTCGCGCCGGCGGCTTCTGTCATGTCGGAGGCTTCTGCCGTGTCGGCGACATCCGTCGCATCCGAGCTGTCTTCATCCCGCACGCCGAAACGAGCGGCTTCCAGTTCGGCGATGGTGACGAAATCCTCCGGCGTGAACGGCTCGACCTCGACCCGGCGCAATTCTGAAATATGGCCGAAACAGCCGAGGTCGCGGCCCATGTCGCGGGCCAGCGAGCGCACGTAGGTGCCTTTGCCGCATTCGACCTCGAAAACCGTGTGGTCGGCGTTGTGCCCGACAATATCGAGCCGGCCGATCTCGACCTCGCGAGGTGGAATATCGACTGTCGCACCATCGCGGGCCAGATCATAGGCGCGCTCGCCCGCGATCTTGATGGCCGAGAATTGTGGCGGCGTCTGCATGATGATGCCGGTGTATTTCGGCAGCAGGGCAAGCACCTCGGCCTCCGACGGACGCAGATCGGACTCCTTCGTCACCGGACCCTCGAGATCATCGGTGGAGCGCTCCTGCCCCCACGCCACGGTAAAGCGATAGATCTTGGCGCCGTCCTGCACGTAAGGCACGGTCTTGGTAGCCTCGCCAAGCGCGATCGGCAGCATGCCGGAGGCGAGCGGGTCGAGCGTGCCGGCATGGCCTGCCTTTTCCGCCTGGAACAGCCATTTGATCTTGGAGACTGCCTCGGTCGAACCCATGCCGACCGGCTTGTCCAGGATCAGCCAGCCCGAGATCGGCCGGCCTTTCTTCTTGCCGCGACGCGCCACTATTCGGTGTCCTTGTTGTCGTCTTTGTCCTGGTCTTCAGGACCCAGATCGCGCGCCACCTCGGGCGACTTCAACAGGTCGTTGATCCTGGCGAAATTGTCGAAGGAGGTGTCGAGCTTGAAGCGGAACTCCGGCATGAACTTCATCTGCCGCAATGCGCCCGAGACACGGCCACGGACGAACTTCGCATGCTTGTTCAGCGCCTCGACCACCGCATCGGTATCCTTGGCGCCGAGCGGCGAGACGAAAGCGGTGGCGACCTTCAGGTCGGGCGACATGCGCACTTCCGAGACCGAGACCACGGTGTTCTCGATCAGCGGATCAATGATCTCACCGCGTTGCAAGGTCTCGGACAGCGCATGGCGGACCTGTTCGGCGACGCGCAGCATGCGCTGGGATGGGCTGGATGCGGTTGGACGGGGCATTTTTCTCAATCCTGAAAGCGTGGGGCGCGGGATGGGACCGTGCCGCATGTCTCATATGGGCCATTCTCAACAGACCTTGGGCGGCGGCCTTGCGACCACCGCCCGCTATGGACAAGTCACTCGAACTCAGAGCGTCCGGGTCACCATCTCGACGCGGAAGCACTCGATGACGTCGCCGACGCGCATGTCCTCGTAGTTCTGGAAGGCCATGCCGCATTCCTGGCCGCCGGGGACTTCCGAAACTTCGTCCTTGAAGCGCTTCAGCGTCTTCAGCGTGCCCTCGTGGATGACGACGTTGTCGCGGATCAGGCGCACGCCCGCACCACGCTCGACCTTGCCTTCGGTGACACGGCAGCCGGCGATCTTGCCGACCTTGGTGATGTCGAAGATTTCGAGGATCTGCGCGTTGCCGATGAAGGTCTCGCGACGCTCCGGCGACAGAAGGCCCGATAGAGCCGCCTTCACGTCATCGACGAGGTTGTAGATGATCGAGTAGTAGCGGATCTCGATGCCCGCGGCCGCCGCGGCGGCACGCGCCTGGACGTTGGCGCGGACATTGAAGCCGATGATCGCCGCACCCGAAGTCTCCGCCAGCGACACGTCGCTTTCGGTGATGGCGCCGGCGCCGGCATGGACGATGCGCGCACGCACTTCGTCGGTGCCGAGCTTGTCCAGCGCCGCGTTGATCGCCTCGATCGAGCCCTGCACGTCGCCCTTGATGACCAGCGGGAATTCCTTCAGCCCGCTCGTCTGCAACTGCGACATCATCTGCTCGAGCGAACCGCGCTGGCCGGCATGCTTGGCAACCGCCTTCTCGCGCGCCAGACGCTGGCGATATTCGGTGATCTCGCGGGCGCGGGCCTCGTTGTTGACCACGGCGAAGCGGTCGCCGGCCTGCGGTGTACCCTGCAGACCAAGCACCTCCACCGGCATCGCCGGCGGCGCTTCCTTGATCTGCACGCCACGATCGTTGACCAGCGCACGCACCCGGCCCCATTCGTTGCCGGCAACAAGGATATCGCCCGGCATCAGCGTGCCGGTCTGCACCAGAACGGTGGCGACGGGGCCACGGCCCTTGTCGAGCTGGGCTTCGATGACGACGCCCTCGGCGGTACGATCCGGATTGGCCTTCAGGTCGAGAATTTCGGCCTGCAGCAGGATCGCCTCGAGCAGCTTGTCGAGATTGGTGCCCTTCGTCGCCGACACTTCGACGTCCAGAACTTCACCGCCCATGGATTCGACGAAGACCTCGTGGCGCAGCAGTTCGGAGCGGACTTTCTGCGGATCGGCGTCATGCTTGTCGATCTTGTTGATCGCCACGATGATCGGAACGCCGGCCGCCTTGGCATGGCTGATCGATTCGATCGTCTGCGGCATGACGCTGTCGTCGGCCGCAACCACCAGGATGGCAATGTCGGTCGCCTGGGCGCCACGAGCACGCATCGCCGTGAAGGCGGCGTGACCGGGGGTGTCGATGAAGGTGATCTTGTGACCGCCCTTCTCGACCTGGTAGGCGCCGATATGCTGGGTGATGCCGCCGGCTTCGCCGGAGACCACGTTGGCGTTGCGGATGGCATCGAGCAGCGAGGTCTTGCCGTGATCGACGTGACCCATGATTGTCACGACAGGCGGACGCGACACCAGGTCCTCGGCATTGTCGGCGATGTTGAAGAGGCCTTCCTCGATGTCGGATTCGGCGACGCGGCGAACCGTATGGCCGAATTCGGTGGCAACCAGTTCGGCCGTGTCGGCGTCGATGACGTCGCCCGGCTTCAGAATCTGGCCCTGCTTCATGAAGAACTTGACCAGGTCGACCGCACGCTCGGACATGCGTTGCGCCAGTTCCTGAATGGTAATCGTCTCTGGCAGGATCACTTCGCGCATGACTTTCTCGCGAGGCTCATTGTGCATCGCGCGCTTGAATTTTTCCTGGCGGCGACGCATCGACGACAGCGAACGGGCTCGCGCATCTTCGTCGGACAATGCTGAATTCAGCGTCAGCTTGCCGCGGCGGCGGTCTTCCTCGCTCTTGGTCGGCTTGGCCGGACGCGCCACTTCGGGCGTGACCGGACGGCGCACCGGAGCACCGGCACCAGTCCGCTTCGGCTTGGCCTGCTCTTCGTCGTCGACCGTCGCCAGTTCGGCGGTCAGCGGCGCGCGGCGGCGCGCCTCTTCCTCGGCCCGACGGCGGGACTCGGCCTCGGTCTGCAACCGCGCCTCTTCCTCGGCCTGGCGGCGCGCGGATTCATCACGTTCGCGCTTGCGGCGCTCTTCATCCTCGGCGCGGCGCTTGGCATCCTCGGCGGCGCGCTGACGGTCTTCGACCTCGCGAACCTTTGAGCCCTCGAGCGCCCTGCGGCGTGCTTCCATTTCACTGCGCGACAGTTCGTTCAGCACCATGCCGCCGCGCTCGACCGGGGCCGGCGGCGCGGGTGGTGGCGCCTTCGGCGCTTCCTGAACGACGGCGGGTGCGGCCACGACCGCCGGCTTCGGTGTGAAGACGGGAGCGGCAACCGGCTCCGGCTTGTCGCCGGGCATCGAGAACTTGCGCTTCTTGGTTTCGACGACGACCTGCTTGGTGCGGCCGTGCGAGAAGTTCTGGCGCACAGTGCCCTGTTCCATACCGGGGCGCTTCAGCGTCAAGGTCTTCTTCGGCGTCACACTCAGCGTATTGTCGTCACCCGATTTCGTATCGTTCATTCCATATCCTCTGCGGCATCATCTTCGTCAGCAACAGCCGCAAGCATTGCCAGATCGTCCGGGGAACCGCCCCGATACCGGTCGAGCGCAACCATGCGCTTTTGGACCGCCCTGCCCGCGTCTCCCGCGAGAACGGCAGCATGTATCACATTTGTACCCCCCAATGCCAAGCTCAACTCGGCCTCGGAGAAAAGTTTGTAGGCAAGGATTGCGGGGCCGCCGAGATGGACTGTCGCCCGTCGTGCCTGGCTGATCTTGCGTACACCGTCGTCGGACGCTTCGGTCGCGTGAAGCACGAAAAGCGCCAATCCGCCGCGCACAGCGCTCTCGACCTTGGTGGCGCCCAGCGCAATCGCGCCTGCCTTGCGGGCAAGACCAAGCATGCCCAGAGCGTATCTGGAAAGCAACCCGTCGACCATGCCGCCAAGATCGGGCGGCACGGCCACCTGTGCCTTGAAGGCGCGAGCGAAAAGGTTCTTCGCCGCAGCCTTGTCGATATGTAGGCGGTCGGCGCTCACCCAGCAACCTCGGCCGGGCAAATTTCTCTTGATGTCGGGAACGACGGCCGAATCCGGGCCGACGACGAACCGGATCAGATCATCCGGTTCGGCCTGTCTGCGGGTGACGATGCAGGTGCGATCGTTCATCTCGTCCAAGGGCGGGTTCGGTGCGATGCGGTTTCACCTCACGCACCAACGGCTTCGTCAGCCGATTCTTCTTCGGCCGCAAGCTCGTCTTCGGTGATCCATCCAGCCTTAAGGCGGGCGGCCAGAACCATCTGTTCGGCATCGGCGCGTGTCACGCCATGATTGGCCAGCACGCCGGGGAATACCTTGGTTTCGCCGTCCTTGCGTTCCTTCCAGCCGGTCAGGTCGTCGGCGGCATAGCCGGCAAAGTCCTCGATCGTCTTCACGCCGTCCTCGCCGAGCGTCACCATCATGGCGGTGGTGATGCCAGGGATTTCGCGCAATTCGTCCGAGACGCCGAGGGCCTTGCGCTTGTCGTCGTGTTCGGCTTCGATCTTCTCCAGATATTCGCGGGCGCGGGTCTGGATTTCCGAAGCGGTGTCCTCGTCGAAGCCGTCGATCGAGGCGATCTCGCCGGAATCGACATAGGCGACTTCCTCGACGCTGGTGAAGCCTTCGGAGGCGAGCACCTGGCCGACCATCTCGTCGACGTCGAGGGCTTCCATGAACAGCGACGACCGCTCGACGAATTCCTTCTGGCGACGCTCGGACTCTTCGGCCTCGGTCAGGATATCGATATCCCAGCCGGTCAGTTGCGAAGCAAGCCGCACGTTCTGGCCGCGGCGGCCGATGGCCAGCGACAGCTGGTCGTCGGGAACCACGACTTCGATGCGTTCGGCATCCTCGTCGAGCACGACCTTGGCGACTTCCGCCGGCTGCAGCGCGTTGACGATGAAGGACGCCGCCGAGGGCGACCACGGAATGATGTCGATCTTCTCGCCCTGCAACTCGCCGACGACGGCCTGGACGCGGCTGCCGCGCATACCGACGCAGGCGCCGACCGGATCGATCGAGCTGTCGCGCGAGATGACCGCGATCTTGGCGCGCGAGCCGGGGTCGCGGGCGACCGACTTGATCTCGATGATGCCGTCATAGATTTCCGGCACTTCCATGGTGAATAGCTTGGCCATGAACTGCGGATGGGTGCGCGACAGGAATATCTGCGGGCCGCGCTGCTCGCGGCGCACGTCGTAGACGTAAGCGCGGACGCGGTCGCCGTATTTGTAGTTTTCGCGCGGGATCAGTTCGTCGCGACGGATGATCGCCTCGCCGCGGCCGAGATCGACGATGACGTTGCCGTATTCGACGCGCTTGACGGTGCCGTTGACGATCTCGCCGATGCGGTCCTTGTATTCGTCATACTGGCGGTCGCGCTCGGCCTCGCGCACCTTCTGCACGATGACCTGCTTGGCCGACTGGGCGGCGATGCGGCCGAAATCCATCGGCGGCAGCTGTTCGGCGATGAAGTCGCCGAGCTGGGCGTCCGGATTGCGCTCGCGGGCCGAGGAAATGGCGATCTGCGTGGCGTAGTCGTCGACCTTCTCGACCACTTCCATCAGCCGCTGCAGCTTCATCTCGCCGGTGTTCGGGTTGATGTCGGCGCGGATGTTGGTCTCCTGGCCGTAACGCGAACGCGCCGCCTTCTGGATCGCATCGGCCATGGCGGCGATGACGATCGACTTGTCGATCGACTTTTCGCGCGCGACCGCGTCGGCGATCTGCAGCAGTTCAAGTCTGTTGGCGCTTACAACCATCGTTTTTCTCCCGAGCCTGTTTGCCGGACCTTTGCGCCCGGCAGCTCAATCATAGTTCCTGTTCGTGTTCTTCCGCGGCGTCCGCTTCCGTACCCGACTCATCGTCGTCCGGTTCGCCGCGACGCTTTTTGGCTTCCTTGCGCGCCCTGTTGTCCTTCGACAGGGCATCGCGGATGAGATCGTCGGTCAGGATCAGGCGCGTTTCGGAAATCGCGTCATAGGGGACACGCACCGTCGGCTCCTCGCCATAGGCTGCCTTTTCGCGCTCGATCAGCACATCGTCTTCGCCGGCCTCGACGATCTTGCCCTTGAACCGCTTGCGGTCGGCAACGACGATCGATGTTTCCATCTTGACCAGATGACCCGTCCAGGTCGTGAAATCCGATTTTCGGACCAGCGGCCGGTCGATGCCGGGCGACGAGACCTCAAGATGATAGGCCTTTTCGATCGGATCATCGACGTCGAGCGCCGGCGACACCGCGCGGCTGACCTCTTCGCAATCCTCGACGGTCATGGTGCCGTCCTCGCGCTCGGCCATGATCTGCAGCGTCAGCCCGTTCTGGCCCGACAGATGCACCCGCACGAGGCGGAAGCCGATGCCGCGCAGAACCGGCTGGACGATCAGCGCGATGCGTGCATCGATGCCGCTTTCGCGGATGATGCGATCGTCGCCCTCGCTTGCCGTTGCAGTCATTGATATCCTGTCGCTCTATCCGAAGTTATCGGCGGGTAATAAAAAAGAGCGGGACCGGGTGGACCCACTCTTCGTCATACCGACCAAGAATTTGAGGCTGATATAAACGATCGTGGCCGGTGTTTCAAGCCCGCCGTGCGGGCCGCACAAAAGCCGTGACGGCGCCAGTGTTGCGCCAGACGCATGGCCTCCATGCGGCGAAACCCCTGCGAGCCGTGCCGCTGCATCCCCACTTATATCACATCGCACAAGATTTGCACGACACAGCACCGAAGGGGCATGACCATGACCAACCGCAAGATTTTATCCGCCGTAGGCGAGCTCTTCACGACATTTGGCAGCGCGGTCGCTGCCTCGCGTGCCGTGGAAGCAGGCCGCAAGCCGCGCGCTGACGACCTGCGCAAGCTCGGAATGGATCCGGCTGTATTCAACAGGATCGGTCGTTTCTGAATCGGGCGAGTGGACGACACCCGCCTTCGCAACGGCCGGAGGCTAGTGGGCGTGAGCGCGCCTATGTTCTGACAAAAGTGAGATAGGCCGGCCGCCGGCCCTCACGAATGGCCTTCGCCTCGTAACGGGTGCCCGGCCAGCCATCATAGGGCCGGTGCCAATCCGCAGCCTCCGAAGCCTGCCACGCGAACGCGACATGCGCACGGCAATGCAGCAGGGTCCAGTTGACATACGTGTCGATATCGGACGCGAAGCGGAATTTTGAACCCGGCTTCAGCACGCGCGCGAAGCGCTCGAGATTGACCGGGCTGACGAAGCGCCGCTTCCAGTGTTTCTTCTTCGGCCAGGGATCGGGATAGAGCAGGTCGATACCGTCCAGCGAGGCTTGCGGCAACCAATCCAGCAACCGGGTGGCATCGTCGTCATAAACCCGCAGATTGGCGAGCGGTTTCTCTCGCACCGCCATCATCATCTTGGCCATGCCGTTGACGAAGGGCTCGACGCCGATAAAGCCGACCGTCGGCGCTTCGGTCGCGCGATGCAGCAGATGTTCGCCGCCGCCGAAGCCGATCTCGAGGCGAACCGCCGAAATACCCGCTTCAAACAGAACGTGCAGATCGGCCGGCGGTTCAGCCGTCAGATCGAGCCGATATGTGCCGAAACCGCTTTCCAGTGCCGCCGCCTGCTGCGGACGCATGGTCTTGCCGCGCCGGCGACCGAAGAAGGCTTCGGTCGCGCGGCTTGGTCTGTCCTTCGGATCCATGGCGGTACTTTGCGGCGTCGCTATCAGGCGGCGACCGCGTCCTTGAGCGCCTTGGCGAGGTCGGTCTTCTCCCAGGAGAAAGACCCGTCGCGGCCGGCCTTGCGGCCGAAATGGCCGTAGGACGACGTCTTGGCGTAGATCGGCTTGTTGAGATCGAGATGGCGGCGGATGCCGGATGGCGACAGATCCATCACGCTGCGCAGCGCCTCCTCCAGCTTTGCCTCGTCGACCTTGCCGGTACCGTGCAGGTCGACATAGACCGACAGCGGCTGGGCAACGCCGATGGCGTAGGAAAGCTGGATGGTGCAGCGGTCGGCGAGTTTCGCCGCCACGACATTCTTGGCCAGATAGCGTGCCGCATAGGCCGCCGAACGATCGACCTTGGTGGTGTCCTTGCCGGAGAAGGCGCCGCCGCCATGCGGTGCGGCACCACCATAGGTGTCGACGATGATCTTGCGGCCGGTCAGGCCGGCGTCACCGTCCGGCCCGCCGATGACGAACTTGCCGGTCGGGTTGATGTACCACATGCAGTTGTCGGCGATCTTCAGCTCGCCCAAGGCCTCGCGGATATAGGGTTCGACGACCTTGCGGACCTTCTTCGAATCCCAGCTCGCATCGAGATGCTGCGTGGACAGCACGATCTGCGTCGCCTCGGCGGCCTTGCCGTCGACGTAGCGAACGGTGACCTGGCTCTTGGCGTCCGGCCCGAGCTTGCCGGCTTCACCGCTGCCTTCGTGACGGGCAGCTGCCAGCAGTTCGAGGATCTTGTGGCTGTAGTAGATTGGCGCCGGCATCAGATCCGGCGTCTCGCGGCAGGCATAGCCGAACATGATGCCCTGGTCGCCGGCACCTTCTTCGCCCTGACGGTCGGAGGCGTTGTCGACGCCCTGGCCGATATCGGGCGACTGACCGTGCAGCAGGACCTCGATCTTCGCCGTTTTCCAGTGGAAGCCGGCCTGCTCATAGCCGATTTCGCGGATCGCCTTGCGGGCGACCGACTTGAACTTGGCCGGATTGACGACCGGATGGCCGGCGGCATCCGTGAGGATGTTGCCTGCCTTGTCCTTCTTCAGCAGCGTCTCGGGGACACGCACCTCGCCGGCGATGACGACGCGGTTGGTTGTCGCAAGCGTCTCGCAGGCGACACGGACTTTCCACGGGTCCATGCCGGTCTTCTTGGCTTCGCGATAGACCAGATCGACGATCTCATCGGAGATCCGGTCACAGACTTTGTCGGGATGGCCCTCGGCAACGGATTCCGAGGTAAAGAAGTAGTTCTGCCGCGTCACGGGTGTCCCCTCTTGAAAAACGATCGGCAGGCTGCCGATTTTGGCGCGCCACGTGTTAGCGGGGCGAAGCGCCGCTCGTCAAGCGATGCTTCGGTTCTGGCATGAATGTCGATGCAGTTATCTTGTGCCACCGGCGGCAGGGCGCCGCCGGTCCAAGCGTGATTGCGGATCAGTCGGCATCGTCGGTCGAGAGGGACTTGATCAGGTCTATGATCCTGCGGCGCACCTTGGCGTCGGCGATCTTGACAAAGGCCCGGTTGAGCTGAAGTCCTTCGGGACTGCCGCAGAATTCGACGGCGAAGGCCATCGACGCATCCTCGGCAAATCCACGGCCCGCCACGGCCTCCTGGCCGGGCGCATCCTCGAAAAAGAAGGCGACAGGCACGCCTAGGATGGACGCGATCGCCTGCAGACGGCTGGCGCCGACGCGGTTGGTGCCCTTTTCATATTTCTGAATCTGTTGAAATGTGATGCCGAGGTTTTCTCCCAGCTTTTCCTGGCTCATTCCAAGCATGTTGCGGCGAAGCCGGATGCGACTGCCGACATGGATATCGATCGGATTCGGTTTTTTCTTGTTGTCTTCTGTCATTTTTTCCTCGCCGAATTTTTTCGGCTTTTCTATTTTTTCCTGCCCAAACGAAGCCGGAGGCAACTGCCCCAACAGAACGATCAACCGACTTCGAGAAATATCAGGCGCTTACAGTATGAGTTTCTAATGTGTGGGCTGTCAATTCACCCGTAGCCTCTGCCTTACGCTCAAAATTGCGGCCGCAATGGCAAACAGCAACATGATCAGCATTCCGTTAACGCGTCGTTGGCCAGGAGAGATGACCGCCTGTTCGGAAATCGGCACATGGGCATCGATGGCGCCGCGGGCGTCGATCGCCAGCGCGTCGACAATGCGCCCGCGCGGATCGACCACGGCCGAGATGCCGTTGTTGGCCGCACGCAACAATGGCAATCCATTCTCCACCGCACGGATCTGGGCCTGCCTGAAATGCTGATACGGACCCGGCGTGTCGCCGAACCACGCATCATTGGTAACATTCACAATAAGCTGTGCTGACGTAGCGTCAACTGCCACGAGATCGGGAAAGATCACCTCATAGCAGATAAATGGCAATGCACGGATGCCGTCGGGCAGCGTGATGGCGTGCCGCTCGTTTCCGGCCGCAAAACTCATCGGCCCGGCAACCAGTTGCTCGATGCCGAAACGCTCGAGCAGATCGGAGAAAGGCAGATATTCGCCGAACGGCACAAGGTGAACCTTGTCGACGGCATCGGAGATTTCACCCTTGTCGTCTATCGCGACCACGGAGTTATAGTAGCGGCTGTCGGCATTCGCGGCCGAGCCGCCTTCCTCGCGGACGACGCCGGCGATCAGCATCTGGCCGGGTGCCAGCATGTCGCCCAGCGCCGTCAATGCGTCCGGACGCTCCGTGAAGAGGAACGGCACCGAGGTTTCGGGCCACAGGATCAGTTGCGGCTTGCCGTGACCCGGGTCCGGCGCCTTGGCCGACAGCCCCACCAAGGTTGCGAAGATGCGGTCGCGCACCGAGGCGTCCCACTTTTCCGACAGGTCCACGGCCGGCTGGACGATGCGGACGTCCAGGCTGTGCGCCGCCGGCGGTTCGGGAGCGGCAAGCCTGACATAGCCGAAGCCGACATGGGCGGCGGCGAGCACGGCAAACATCCCGGCGCCGAGACGCAGATGCCGGCGCGTCGCCAGCAGCGCCGGCAGCGCGAAGACGAACACCGCGAGCGCGTTCATGCCGATCATGCCGGTCACCGAGACGCTTTGCATCAGCAGCGGCACGGGCATGGCCGCGTAGCCGATGGCATTCCAGGGGAAACCGGTGAACAGGAAGTCGCGCAGCCACTCCGCCAGCCCGAAGCCGAAGGCAAGGGCAGCGATGCGGCCGATGTCGCTGCTCCACAAGAGCCGGGCAACCATGGCCGCAAAGCCGTAGAAAAAGGCGAGTGCGAAGGGAATGCCGACCGCCGCGAAGGGAAGCGCCCAGGCAAAGCTGTCGGCCTCGACCAGCAGGGCCGAGCCGATCCACCAGAGGCCGGCAAGGAAATAGCCAAAGCCGAACCACCAGCCGACGGCGAAGGCCGGTCGCAAGCGACGGAACAGGCTGCCGGAGGCTTCGCCGGTGGCGCCGTCGAGCAGCCAGACCAGCACGGGAAACGAGATGAAACAGGCGGCGAAGAAATCGTAGGGCGCCTGGCCAAGCACGGCAAACGCGCCTGCGATAAACGCCACGAGCGCGCGCCGCCAACCCCAAAGCAGAATTATCCGGCCGGCAAGGCGCACCATGCATACTTCCGAGTCACGCGAATCAGGACGCAAGATTTAACAGGCCACGGTCCGCGGACCAAACGCCGGATGGCAAGCCGCGATGCAAGCTCCGGTCACCACTCTACCGGTGCCAGCCGTCGATTTGAACGCCGCCCAGCCGTTCGGCCTCCTCGCGCGGAACCGAACGGATGGTCTGCGTGAAGGTCCAGACATGGCCCTCGGGATCACGCGCCCGATACTGGCGTTCGCCATAGAACTGATCCGCCGGCTCCTGGACGATCTCGGCACCCTTGGCCCTGGCACGCTCGCAATGGGCATCCAGACCGTCCTTCAGCTTGACAAGGACCGACTGCGTGTTCTTGCCGGCGACCGAAGCCGGGCTGGCGACGTAATCGATCCATTCGGAATCGACGATGATGTGGCCGTCGCCAAACCGCATCTCGGAATGGACGAGCTTTGCCTCGGCATCACTGACCACCATGCTGCGCTCGAAGCCGAAGGCCGCCTCAAGCCAGTCCAGCGCGGCCCGAGGATCCTTGTAGAACACGCCGGAGCCCAGGCTTGCGCGCTTGAATGGGTCGTCGACCGTCACCGGGCGAGCGAAACGCTCACGCCTGTTCGGCACGGGCCGTGGCGCGCCGGCGGCGCTCGCCCTTCTGGCTCTGTACGATGCGCACGCGCTTGACGCGGCGTGGATCGGCATCCAGCACATGGAATTCGAAGCCGGGAATGGCTTGAACCACCTCGCCGCGAGCCGGGACGCGGCCAAGCGTATTGAAGATCATGCCGCCTATGGTGTCGACATATTCGCCATGTTCGCCGGCGGCGAAATCCCCGCCGATCATCTTGGCGACATCGTCGATCTCGGCCTTGCCGTCGACGATGAACACGCCGTCACCGCTCTGGGTGATCATCGGCTCATCATCGTCATGCTCGTCCTCGATGTCGCCGACCACCATCTCGACGATGTCCTCGAGCGAGGCAAGGCCGTCGGTGCCGCCATATTCGTCGATGACAAGCGCCATCTGCGTGCGCGTCGTCTGCATGCGGCCCATCAGGTCGGAGGCAAGCATCGACGGCGGCACGAACAGCACCGGGCGGATCAGATTGAGATCGCCAATGGTGCGCGCGAGGTCGACCTGTGCGAGATCGAGAACCGTGGCGGCGGGGGTTTTCCTGGTCGTGCGGCCCTTTTTGACGCGCGCGATCTTGGTAATGTGGGCCAGTACGTCACGGATGTGGACCATGCCGCGCGGATCATCGAGCGTCTCGGAATAGACCGGCATGCGCGAATGGCCGGATTGTTCGAAGGTGCCCAGGAGGTCGCCGAGCGTCGTCGTGATCTCGACCCCCTGGATGTCGGCGCGCGGCACCATGACGTCCTCGACGCGCACCTCGCGCAGCCGCAGGATGTTGTTGAGCATGGCGCGTTCGCCGGGCGAGAAGGCCCCGGCGTCGCTCGTCGTTTCGGCAAGCGCGTCGGCAATTTCCTCACGCAGGCTGGTTCCGTTGCGTTGCCTAAACAGGCCCAGAACGCGGTCGAACAGGGAGGGACCGGCGGGCGATATTTCGCTGGCAACGCTGCCGGTGCTGGCAGCACCAGAGGTAACGGTACTCGGACTTGATCCCTCTTCCGACTTATCGGAAGCCTTGGTCGCACTGCCGGCGTCGGGGCGGGCGGCAGTCTCTGGTTTGTCGTTCATCGTCGTCCGGTCAATTGGTCAGAAGTAGTTACGCGTAGGGATCGGGAATGGCAAGCCTTGCGAGCGCAGCACGTTCGATGGCTTCCATCGCCTCGGCCCCGGCGTCGGTCTCGTGATCGTAGCCCAGCAAGTGCAGCAGGCCATGGATGACGAGATGGGTGATATGGTTCTCGACAGGCTTGTCTTCCAGTGCCGCTTCGCGCGCGACCGTCTCGGCTGCCAGCACGATATCGCCCAGCATCGGCGGCAGCGGGGCCCCTTTCAGCAACGGAAAAGCCGGGAAAGACAAGACGTTGGTCGGTTTGTCCTTGCCGCGCCAACCGGCGTTGAGGGCCCGGATATGGGCATCGTCGGAAAAAACGAGGCTGAGTTCGGAACGGCCCGCCACGCCGGTCTCGGCAAAGGCAGCCGCGACGGCGCGATCGACCAGCCGCGTCAGGTTTGCCTCATCGGGCCATTCGCCCGCTTCGACAGATATATCGATGTCGACGGGAAGCGCCCCGTCGCCGGATATCTTGTCCTCAGGCATGAAGCCGCATCGTCAAAATCAATTCTCGGCGCCAAGGCCGCGCGCTAGTTTGGCATCCCGGTCATAGGCCCTGACGATTTCCGCCACCAGCGGATGGCGAACGACGTCGCCGTCGTTGAAGCGCACGGTGACCGCCCCTGCCACGCCGTCCAGCACGCGCAAGGCTTCGACCAGGCCTGATTTGGTGTTCGAGGGAAGGTCGATCTGGGTGGGATCGCCGGTGACGATCATGCGCGAGTTCTCGCCGAGACGGGTCAGGAACATCTTCATCTGCATCGGCGTGGTATTCTGCGCCTCGTCGAGGATGACCGCGGCGTGCGCCAGCGTGCGGCCACGCATGAAGGCGAGCGGTGCGATCTCGATCACTTCGGCGGCAATGGCGCGCTCGACCTTGTCGGCCGGCATCATGTCGTAAAGCGCGTCGTAGAGCGGCCGCAGATAGGGATCGACCTTTTCCTTCATGTCGCCCGGCAGGAAGCCGAGCCGCTCGCCGGCCTCGACCGCCGGCCGCGACAGAATGATGCGCTCGACCATGCCGCGCTCGAGCAGCATCGCCGCATGCGCCACCGCCAGATAGGTCTTGCCGGTGCCGGCCGGGCCGATGCCGAACACCAGTTCCGACCGCTCCAGCGCCCGCATATAGGCGTCCTGGTTGAGCGATCGGGCATAGATCGTCTTCTTGCGGGTGGCGATCTGGGCGGCGGAGACCTTGCCCTTGCGCTCCAGCGTCGGCAACGTCAGTTGATCGTCGGCGGCGATTGCCATGCGCACGGCGCCATCGACGTCGGACTGGCCGATATCGACGCCCTTCTGGAGAATGCCGTAGAGGTTGTCCAGGGCGCGGCGCGCCTGCTCGGCGGCTGACGCCGAACCCTTGATGGTCAGCTGGTTGCCGCGCGAGCGGATGTCGACGCCGAGCTTCTGCTCGAGCCTGGCGAGGTTTTCGTCGAACTGACCGTAAAGGGCGCTGGCAAGCTTGTTGTTGTCGAAAGTCAGAACGATATGCGCCATATCAGAAGCCCCGGATGCAGTGGTCTGGGGCAGATTCTTCACTTCCGCAGCGCTCAACCGTCTCTCCTTATCTGCCGAGACCCTCAGGCCAATTCGGCGAACAGGCTGTTGTAGCCCGTCTTCGTGATTCGCACCTGGATAATGTCACCGATTTCGCCGGCCTTTTCATCAACAATAACCGGCTGCAGCCACGGCGAGCGGCCGACCTTCTGGCCGGCCTGTCGGCCGGGCTTCTCGATCAGCGTGTCGATGGTGCTGCCGACGAGGCTCAAGCCGAAATCCTGCTGCTGTTTCACAAGCAGGGCCTGCAGCCGCTGCAGACGCTCGTCCTTGACGGTTTCCGGCACATGATCGGGCATTTCAGCGCCCGGCGTGCCGGGACGCGGCGAATATTTGAACGAGAAGGCAGAAGCGTAATTTACCTGACGCACCAGTTCCATGGTCGCCTCGAAATCCGCTTCGGTCTCGCCGGGGAAGCCGACAATGAAGTCGCCTGAAAGCGCTATGTCAGGCCGGGCAGCACGGATGCGGTCGAGCAGCGCCAGATAATCCTTGGCCGTATGCCGGCGGTTCATCGCCTTGAGGATGCGATCGGAACCTGATTGCACCGGCAGATGCAGATAGGGCATCAACGCCGGCAGATCGCGGTGGGCGGCGATGAGTTCGTCGTCCATGTCACGTGGGTGGCTGGTGGTGTAGCGCAGCCGCGCCAGGCCCGGGATTTCGGCCAGCCTGAACAGCAGGCGGCCAAGGCCCCATTCCTCGCCGTTTTCGCCCCGGCCGTGCCAGGCATTGACGTTCTGGCCAAGCAGCGTCACTTCGCGCACGCCGGCTTCCGCCAGGCGCTCAGCCTCCGCGACGATCTGCGCCACCGGCCGCGAGACTTCGGAGCCTCTGGTGTAGGGCACGACGCAGAAGGTGCAGAATTTGTCACAGCCTTCCTGCACGGTGAGGAAGGCGGTGACGCCGCGCTTGATGACCTCGGCGCGCTTCGGCTGCGGCAGGTATTCGAACTTGTCCTCGATGGCGTAGTCGGTCTCGACGATCTTCTCGCCGCCGCGCACCCGCGCCAGCACATCGGGGAGCCGGTGATAGGTCTGCGGGCCGATGACCAGGTCGACGGCCGGCGAACGGCGGAGGATCTCGGCGCCTTCGGCCTGCGCCACGCAGCCGGCGACGCCGACCAGCATCTCGCGGCCGGCCAAGGCGCGTTCGGCCTTCATATCGCGGATACGGCCGAGCTCGGAATAGACCTTTTCCGCCGCCTTCTCCCTGATATGGCAAGTGTTGAGCAACACCAGGTCGGCCTCGCCGATGGCATCGGTCGCGGAATAGCCATCGGCGGCGAGCGCATCGCTCATACGCTGTGAATCATAGACGTTCATCTGGCAGCCATAGGTCTTGATGAAGACTTTTTTCGCTGCCGTTGAAAGCACCTCCGGCTGTCCGGCCGCGGTGCGGATGTCGTCGCTTTCGATCGTGTTCAAGTCCATCTGGCGGCTTCTAACGCCTTTCCGTGACAAAAAACAGACCATTCTCGGCATGCGCCCGCGGGCGCGGCCGGGGCTAGCGGCTCGGGCGCGGATCGGCAAGCGCTGCCTGCATCATCCCGCGCACCTGACTTTCCATCAGTTTCGACGTTTCCTTGCGGTTCGAACCCTTGGAAAAAGCAATCGCCTCGCCGAAATGCACCTCGACGTCGAGGGCCCCCTCCGCCAGCAACACCTTGAGATGCGGCATCAAATCCTCATCGCCGATCCAGGCTGCAAGCGGGCGGTGGCGCCGGCCGAGCGGCACGCCATGCAGGCGGGTATAGGCAATCGCCACCGGCTGGATGAAGACCTGCTCGGCCGCACCTTCCGAAATCGCCATCGAGGCGGCGCCAAACAGCGTGCTCTTGAACGGCAGGACGATGTTGCCGTCGCCTGTCGAGCCCTCGGCGAACAGCACCATGGCGTCGCCTTTGGCCATGCGGCTGGCGATCTCGCTTGCCTGGTCGCCCGAGGACCGCTTGCGCTCACGCTCGATGAACACGGTGCGCTGCAGCTTCGACAGCATGCCGATCAGCGGCCAGCCTTCCATATCGGCTCTGGCGATAAATTTCACGTCGGCAAATGAGCCGAGCACCATGATGTCGGTCCACGAGATGTGATTGGATGCCACAAGCAAAGGACGCTTGGTCGATAGCGTTCCCTTGACATGGATGCGCATGCCGAGCGCCCGGATGATCAGCCTGTGCCATATCTTGAGGATGAAGGTTTCCGGCCACCAGCCGGTCTTCATCGACAGTATCTGCAAGGGCACGAGGGCCAGCGAACCGGCGACAACGAGGCCCAGCGCCAGGAAAATCCTGATTTTCTTGATCATCGCCCTATCCCGGCCTCTGGCTAGCGAAGATCGCGGCGCATGACAAGCGCGCCGGTCGGTCCGTTTTCTGGCGACTTGTAGTAATTCGGTCGCTTGCCGACCTCGCGGAAGCCCAGCCGCCGATAGAGCGCGATCGCCGCGACATTGGTCTCGTCGACCTCCAGGAACAGCGCCTCGGCACGCTGCGCGTGCAGTTCGCGCAGTACCGCGTCCATCAATTGCCAGCCGAGCCCCTGCCGGCGGTGCGATCGCGCCACCGCAACGGTCAGTATCTCGCCTTCGCCGGCCGCGAGCCTGGCCAGCACGAAGCCAACGGGCGGCTTGGAGCCCTGTCCGGTTTCGCGCGCGGCATAGCCGAATACGGTGTCCTGTTCGAGCAAGGCAGCGAATTCGCCATCCGTCCATGGGCGGACAAAGTCCTCGCGATGCAGCAGCGAGACCGCCGGGCTGTCGGCGATCTTCAGCGGCTCGAGCGCATAGTCCCGGCGGCGTGGTTGGAGAAAAGGTATGCGCATTTAGTTTTCGTTTTCTTGATTGACCATGATCTCTTCCGAAAATCGGCGTCCACTTTTCGGGATCATGGTCCGAGCCTTGAAAGAATGAACCCGGCCTGCGGCTTGGCGTCGGCGCCGCGCAAGTAAAGCGGTTTTGGCCTTTCGCCCGGACCCTTGGCGGCAGCTAGGCCGGCGTAGGTGACAATGTCCGCCGTGGCTGTCCGAGGGCCGATATCGAAGCCGCCCCCCGCCGATGCGACGATCAGCGCCGCCGCGGTACCGGCAAGCACCGAAGAATTTTCCGTCGCCATCGCCACGACGTCAGCCAGTGTGGCCACAGCCGGACCGTAAGTCAAAGCCGACATTTCATCGTAGAGGGCGGCATGGATTTCCTCGCGACCCGCATCGAGCGCCGCCAGCACGGCGCGGCCGGGAAATGCCGCTGCTGCTTCAGCGGCCAGCGCCTCGAGCGTCGTCACCCCGATCGCGGGGATCTTCAACGCCAGCGCCAAGCCACGCGCGGTCGAGACGCCGACACGCAGACCGGTGAAGGAACCCGGGCCGACCGAAACGGCGATGGCGCCAAGACCGGCATAGTCGGTGGCACTTGCCTTCAGCGCTTCGGCGATGACGGTCATTAGGTGCTCGGCATGGCCCTTGCCGAGATCGAGCACCGAACGGCCAAGCTCCTGCTTCGCCGCCGCGTCATAGACGCAAGCGGCGCAGAGGTTGGCGGCACAGTCGATGGCAAGCAGTTTCATGGAGCGACCGGTTCGAAAAACAATTCCCTGTGCCCGCCATGGCCCGCCACCGCAAGGGGATAGTGCATAATTCGTTAAGCGGCTTCGCTTCGCCCCGGCGGGAAATATCTACGCAGCCTGTTCGATACGCAGCATGTGGTTGTCCCAGACATAGTCCGGTTCGGAGCGTGTCGCACCGCTGCCCTCGACGATCTCGCCAGCGCCCGTGGTGGCCATGAAGCCGGTTCCGTCAGGTGCCACGCCGCAGACTTCGACCAGTGCGCTGGCCGAGACGACCCGGCTGCTCGCCGAATCGATCACGACAAGCGAGTTGCCTTCCGGCGAGGAGATGGCGACGGTGCCGGCAAGCGGATTGGCGGCGACCGAGCCTATATAGTTGCGGAAGCCGGACAGCACGTCCCGAGGCATGTCGAGGAGCTGCAAGTCCTTGCCGCGCGCGGCGCGGCCGACCAGCAGCGGACGATCGGTGCCCGGCCCCCGGTATTGGCAGCCGAACCAGACGGTGCCGGACGGGTCGGCGTCCATGTGGCGGATCGACAGCTGGTGCAGCGCGGCCGGCAATTCGTGTTTCTCGATGAGATCGCCGGTGACGCGGTCGATGAGCACATAGGACGGCTTCATGGTGGCGATGTTGAGCTCGGTGCGGCCGTAATCCGGATGGGTCTCGATGCCGCCATTGGCAACCGCGATCGTCCTGCCGTCGCCCAGCAGCAGAAGCTCGTGCGGACCCATGCCATGGGTCGGGAACTCACCGATGCGGTTGAACTTCGCCCGCGCGTCGTAGATGCCTACCACACCGGCAGCGTTGTCGAAGTCGTTTTCGGTGGCGTATAGCAGCGCCCCGTCGGGCGAGAACGCGCCATGGCCGAAGAAATGCCGGCCGCTGATGCTGGCGATGGTCAGCGGCGCGTTCCGGCCGGAATGATCGAATACCACGGCGAACGTGCCGGGCTGGCGAGCGAAGACCACCGAACGCTTCGATGTGGGATCGAAGGTGACGTCATGGCCGCGATCAGGCAGGTCGATCGCGTGCAGGACCTTGCCGGCCTCGGACAGGACCGCGGCGCCATAGCTGCCGTCGCGCTTGACGAAGGCGGTGGCGAAGACGGCGTCCGCCGTAAGCGTTTTTGCCAAGGCCGACGGCGTCATTGCGGCGGCAAAGCCGATACCCGCAGCCCTCAGGAAATCGCGGCGATCGATGAGGGAGGTTTTCAAGAGGCGATCCTCCCCTGCACTGGCTCGCTCCAAGACAGGGTGATTTTTGCGGATCGGAGCTGACGCTTGGCACCTACCGGTTCTTGGAATGATCTATCGCAGACGTTGGAAATTGGCCGAAGCCTCCGGAATTTCGTCATCCACGGGCGGAGCAGGAGCGAAGCGACGTCGCGGAGACCCGAGGATCCATGCCGTGACCTCGACCGTCGGGTGCAACGGAGCAAAATTCTGGACCGCGGCAGCGCTTTGAAGTCGCGGCATGGATCCCGGGGTCTGCGCTGCGTCGCTTCGCTCCTTGCTTCGCCCCAGGATGACGAAACTATGGGCGTTTTGGCCGATCTCGAGATCATGCTCAGTCCCCATCCAGCGACGAGAAACCGGCGGTCAGGCCGAATTCGGCGGTCAGCCTGGTGCCGATCAAGGTCGACAGGCTGGAGGTGATCATCGCGAAATGGTCGAGTTTTTCACGCAGTGCCGGATCGGCAAGCGCCTTGTCGATCGGGCCCTGGATGGACTTCGCGGTGGCGACACCGTTGACCAGCTGGATGTGGATCGACTCGGCCATCCAGCGCGCATCGGCCGGCAACGCATCGCCAAGCTTCGATGCCTGGAACAGCGTGTCTATCCCGGACAGATTGCCGGCTAGCGAATTGGCGGTGTTCCGCGAGCGCCGGTAGATCGCCTGTTTCGGCTTGTCCGCATCCGGCTTTCCGCCGAAAAACCCTTTCAGGCGCACGTCGCGAACCATTTCCAGCTCATTGATGAAGACGCCGACCAGTTCCGTCACCGCTTCGTTGCCGTCGCGATAAAGTGCGTTCTGAGGCCCCGGATTGGCCCAAAGAGCGGCAAAGCCGTCCGGCTTGTTCCAGGCGGCGCTGACCTCACCGGCCATGGTTTCGATATTGCCGGCAACCGCCGCGCCATAGGCGCAACGATAGGGATCATCCTTGCCGGAAAGTCCCTCGGCGCCGTCGCCATAGAGCACGAATTCGAGCGCGCCCAGTCCCTGCATGGCGACGCTCTTGCCGGCCAGCTGTGCCGGATCGGTGGCGGTTGCATCCTTCTCCGCCAAGGCCGCTTGCACCTGCTTCAGGCCGATGCTCTTGCGATCTGGCCAGAACAGCATGCGTTCCAGCCGGTTGTTCTCCTTGATCGGTCCGAATCCGATGATTTCGGCTGAGGACCAGGCATAGACGGTGGCGGAAAATGCCGCGCGCGCGGCATCGAGCTCCCCTTGCGAGGGCGCTTCGCAGAGCTTGTGCATCGCTTTCGTTAGGGCTTCCGCATGCTCATGCAGGCCGGCATAGGCGGGGCGGACAAAGCCGTCGATTGCCCCCTGGATGATTTCGGAGGCTTTGGCCGCCGCGGATGCTGGGACGGCGCCCAGCAGAGCCAGCGGAAGAACGAGAAACAACACACAGCGCTTGAGCATCACAGTGACTCCAGGAATTTGAGCAGCGCATCGCGGTCGGCCGCATCAGCGGCGGCAAAGCGGTCGCGTGCCTTCCGCGCCTCGCCACCATGCCAAAGGATCGCCTCGGTCGGGCTGCGTGCGCGCCCATCATGCAGGAAGAAGGAATTGCCGCTGATCGTCTCGGTCAGGCCGATGCCCCACAGCGGCGGCGTGCGCCACTCATTGCCCGTGGCTTCGCCCACGGCCTGGCCATCAGCCAGGTCAGGCCCCATGTCGTGCAGCAGGAAGTCGGAATAGGGCCAGATCAACTGGAAGGCCTGAGCCTTGTTGGGCGTGCCGCGACGGGTGACGAATTTCGGCGTGTGGCAGGCAATGCAGCCGATTTCATAGAAGACCCTCTTGCCGGTGAGCACATCTGGCCGGTCGAGGTCGCGGCGCGCCGGCACGGCGAGGTTTTGCGAATAGAAGGTGACCAGATCCATCACCGGCGGCGGCGCTTCGACCGGGCCGAGACGCTGCTGCGCACCGGTCGGCATGGCGAGGCATTTGGCCTGCGCGGCGGTGCAATCCCCCCAGTGTTTTGGTTCTTCCGGCGTCGAGATGCCGATGTCGCCGGCAAAGGCATCCGCCGCTTGCTGGCGGATCGACGCCGTCTGCGCCTTCCAGCCGAAACGGCCAAGCGTCAGTTCTCCGCCCGGGCCGTCGCGCACGATGTTGGGCCTGCCGGAAATGCCGTCGCCGTCCCCGTCATTCGGGTCGGCGCGGACAAGGATATCGGCCGGCGCAATCTCTTCGATCAGGCCAAGGCCGATCATCGGCGGCGTCAGGCGCGGCGACAGCGTGATGCGCGGATCGAGTGGTCCATAGGCAGGATCGACAACCGAGTAGCTTGGTTTGCGTAAGGAAATCACGACGCCGTCCGTCAGCTCCACCTTACGCTCCTGATAGTCGACATGCATCCGGCCTTCGCCGCGCAAGCCGGGCACCGCCAGTTCCTGCAATTGCGCGCCGTAGACCGGGTCGGGGAAATTGAGCACCTTGTGGTCGGCAAGTGCTGCTCTCTCTTCCGCGCTGCTGGCCTCACGCGCCAGCCGCAGGAACATCGAGGTGGTGACGGCGTCGCCTTGCGGCGGACGGCCGCGGCCATCCTTCAGATGGCAATTCTGGCAGGCGCGTTCGTTGAACAGCGGGCCGAGCCCGTCCGAGGCCTGCGTCGAGGACGGCGACGACACCCAGTTCTTGCGAAACAGGGCATTGCCGAGCTTGAAGTCGCCCTCTTCCTCGAAGGTGATGTTGGCCGAGGATTGCGAGAAGGAATCGCGGCTGACGTCCTTTCTTGACGTGCCGGCGCCCGCTTGCATCAATTCGAATTGCTCCGGTCTGGAGAAATCCGACGTCGGCCTTGTGATTGCTGTGACGCGCGCCTGATCCTTCGCATCGAGGTCGGTGCGCGTGGCGAGGCCGGCGGGTTGAAGATCACCGGCCATCGCCGAAGAGGTGAGCGCCATCACGAGGGCGATACAGCGCCGACGCGCCAATTTGGCTGGCGTCTTCCGAGGGAGCGGCGAGCCATCGGCCCGCCGCGAGCGGCGCACGAATTCTAGCAGGCGCCGCATTCCCGCATGCCCTTACTCCGCCTCGTCCGCCGATGCGGCGTTGAGCTGGCCGTATTTTTCCTCGCCGATAGAGGCAAGCAGGTCGAGCTGCGTCTCTAGGAAGTCGATATGACCTTCCTCGTCGGCCAGCAATTCCTCGAACAGCTTCATCGTCACATAGTCGCCCGCGTCGTTGCAGATTTCGCGTGAACGCTTGTAGGCGGTACGCGCGTCATATTCGCCGGCAAGGTCGGATTCGAGCACTTCCTTGACGTTCTGGCCGATGCGCAGCGGCGCCACGGACTGCAGATTCGGATGGCCTTCAAGGAAGATGATGCGAGCCACGAGCTTGTCGGCATGGTGCATCTCCTCGATCGATTCCGCCCGCTCCTTCTTTGCCAGCTTGGCGTATCCCCAGTCCTCCAGCAGACGGAAATGCACCCAGTACTGATTGACGGCCCCTAGCTCCAGAAAAAGGGCCTCGTTAAGCCGCTCGATGACCTGCGGGTCGCCTTTCATGATTTCTGCTCCCGTATTGGACGCGCAGGCTTCGGACGCGATCCAGGTGTGAAACGATATCCACGCCGCTCGCCTCCGAGCGGGCGTGGTAATTTTCGGTGACCCGAATGATCGTTTCCACCACATTTGGGAAGCAGCCGCAACAGCGACCGCGCTTTTGCATGGCATGATAGACCTTCGCCGGTACGATCAGCTGCCAGGGATCCTGATCCAGCAGCCCGACGATCGTCTGCTCGATCTCCTTCTCAGTGATAATGTTGCAATGGCAGATCAGCATTAATTTGCTCGGATGGCTGACGGCGCCTCCCGCGCCGTGTGGCTTTATTTTCTACCGGACCCCATGCCGAAGCCGATGTCCGGCTCCGGATCAGGCTCCAGCCTTTCGACCTTACTTGAACACCTTGTCGGGTGCATCGAGACTGTCGGACCCCTCGAAGGCGATGGTGCTGAGCTTCAGGGAGCCAACGGCGCGTTCGATCGACTTGGTCTGGTCGATCAGCGCGTCGATCGCTGCCTGCACGGCGGCATTGCCTTGCGTGTTGCCCTCGGCGATCTGCTGGTCATAGGCCTCGCCGGCCAGTGCCCGCGCCTTGATCGCCTCCATCTTGGCGACCGTGACATCGAGCTTGTCCGACAGCTCCTTGTCGATCGCCGGATCGGCTGCCTTCACCATGTCGGCCACCGAGGGACCCGAAACGACGGTGCCGTCGAGGCTGGTATAGTTGGCATGGTAGGCAGCGCGAATGCCGATGGCGTCGTAGAGATGCGAGTTGTAGGTGTTGTCGGAGAAGCAGTCATGCTCCTCTTCCGGATCGTGCAGCAGCAGGCCGAGCTTCATGCGTTCGCCGGCCAGTTCGCCGTAGGACAGCGAGCCCATGCCGGTGAAGATCGTCGAGATGGCGGTGTTCGGCTCGCCATCGACGAGAGCCTTACGCGCGGCACCGTCTTCCTTCCAGTTGCCGACCATCTCCTGAAGATCGGAGACCAGAAGGTCGCTGGCCGACTTCAGATACTGGGCGCGACGGTCGCAATTGCCGCCGGTGCAGTTCTTGAGGTCGTAGTCGGTATAGGGACGTTCGCCGGCGCCCGGGCCGGTGCCATGCAGGTCCTGGCCCCAGAGCAGGAATTCGATGGCGTGGTAGCCGGTGGCGACATTGGCCTCGACGCCGCCGGCTTCCTGCAACGTGCCGGAGAGAAATTCCGGCGTCAGGCTCGAGGCATCGACCTTCTTGCCGTTGATCTCGATCTCCTTGTTGGCGATCACATTGGCCGTATAGAGCGCGTTCGCGTCCGATTCGGTGCCGTAGCTCTTGGCGACATAGTCGATCAGGCCTTCGTCCAGCGGCCAGGAATTCACCTTGCCCTCCCAGTCGTCGACGATCTTGTTGCCGAAACGGTAAACCTCGGTCTGCTGGTAGGGAACGCGTGATGCCTTCCAGGCGTCGCGGGCTGCATTGAGCGTTTCCACCGAGGGATTGGCAAGCAACGCGTCGACTGCCTTGTCGAGCGCCTGCGCGGTGGTCAGCGAATCCTCATACTTGGCGAGCGCTATGTCGGAATAGGTCTTGATAACCGCCTTCGCATCGGTTTCCGCCTTGGCCGGCAACACGAACACCGCCGCCGTCAGCAGGGCCGTGGCGCCGATCGCGGCAAACCTGCCGCCATATCGTGCTGTCATAATCACTCTCCAGTTTCTCGGAAATTCTGTAAATGGCGCACGAGGCAACGGGCGCCTGGCGATCTGCAAGCCATTGGGCGCAAGAGATGCCGCGCCATCGCGCGGTTCGCGGAAGAAAGACACCAAAATGCCTCCAATCGAAAGGGTTCAAGGCCCAGACATTAAAGGGATGCGCTGACGCGCGAGCTTCCATAAAGCTGCGACATCGCCGGATGTCAATGGAGATCAGCAAGAAAAATCAATTGAAACAATAGTTTAGAATTATTCTAAACTACAACTATCAACTTTATCCCTTGCCTGCACCGGTCTTGCGGACGAACTGTACGATTGACAGCCGCCATCCCGGGTGCGACCCGCAAAAGCTCTCTTGCGGCGGCGCCAGACAATTGCCACTTGGCGGGACATCCTAGACTCGGAATCCGGATTGGAATGCGATGAAGAACGGTGTGGTCATTGTAGGCGCGGGACATGCGGGCGTGCAAGCGGCCGCAAGCTTGCGCGAGGACGGCTATGACGGGCCGGTGATCCTCGTCGGCGACGAGAACGAACTGCCCTACCACAAGCCGCCGCTGTCGAAGACCTTCATCAAGGATGCCGAGGCCAAACCGCAACCCTTGCGCGGCGGGGCCTTCTACACCGGCAGCGCCATCGACTATCGGCCGGGCGTCAGGATCGATCGCATTGATGCCGAACGCCGCAGCCTGGATGTTGCCGGCGGCGGCGCACTTGCTTTCGATCACCTGATCCTGGCGACCGGCTCGCGCCCACGTATCCTACCGTTGCCAGGCTCCGATCTTTCCGGCGTGCTGTCGCTGCGTTCGCTCGCCGATGCGCGGCTGATCCGTGAACTGAGCGCCCGGAGCGACGAGGTCGTGATCCTCGGCGGCGGCTTCATCGGGCTGGAGATCGCCGCGACGCTGAGGGCCGCCGGCCGCACGGTGACCGTGGTCGAAGCGCTGGACCGGCTGCTCGGCCGCGCCGTGGCGCCGGTCGTGGCGGGCCATGTGCGCCAACGGCTGGAAGCGACAGGCGTGCGCGTCCTCACCGGCACCTCGATTGCAAGGCTCGAAGGCGAAAACGGCCATGTCACGGCAGCGATGACTTCGTCAGGCGAAAGGCTGCCGGCGCGCATGGTCATCGTCGGCATCGGCGCCGTGCCGAATGTCGAACTGGCGCAGTCAGCAGGCCTTAGCATCGCCAACGGCATCCGCGTCGATCACCAGATGCGCACTTCGGCGCCTGAAATCCTCGCCATCGGCGACGCTGCCTCCTACCGGCACTGGTTCACCGGCGGCGACGTGCGGCTGGAATCGGTGCAGAATGCCACCGACCAGGCGCGGCTTGCCGCGCGTACGATCACCGGCCATGCCGACGCCTATTCGGCGGTACCGTGGTTCTGGTCCGATATCGGCGACATGAAATTGCAGATGGTCGGCCTGACCGCCGGTGGCGACCACCATGTCGTGCTGGGCGACCTGCCAGACAACAAATTCTCGATCTATCACTATGCTGGCGACCGGCTGCTCGGCATCGAATCCGTCAACCGTCCCGGCGACCACATGCTTGGCCGCAAAATGCTCGGCGCCGGCTTCTCGCCGACGCCGGAAACGATCGCGGCAGGCCCCGAGGGCCTGAAAGCGGCGTTGGCCGCGTATCAGGACATGGAGCCAGTCAAGGCCAGTGCTTAGGATTGCCAATTTTTGCCATACGCAATAAAATGCCTGAATGAGCACCATGAATATCTCACTGCCCGACAGCTTGAAGCATTTTGTCGATCAGCAAGTGACGGATCGCGGCTATGGCACGAGCAGCGAGTATGTGCGTGAATTGATCCGCCACGATCAGGATCGTCAACTTCTGCGCGGTTTGCTCCTCGAGGGCGCATCATCCGCGCCGGGCGCTCCCGTAGACGATGACTATTTCGCCGCGCTGAGAAAACGAGCGCAGAGCCAATAAATTAAGTGGCCACGAAGGCAATTGTTCCTCGAAGCCTTGCTCTGCGGGATATCGAGGACGCCGTTGATTATTATGCACGCGAAGTTGGTTCGCATATGGCGTTGGGCTATATCGAGGACCTTCAAAACGCCTACAAACTGATAGCCAGCCATCCGGCATCGGGCTCTCTCAGGTATGGTTATGAAATTGGATTGCCTGGGCTGCGTAGCGTGCAACTCAAGCGCTACCCATACCTGATTTTCTATCTTGAGCAGATCGACCATATCGATGTGTGGCGGGTCCTGCACGCCAAGATGGACATTCCAGCCTGGTTACAGAATCCAAGCTCCTGACGGCACGTTCACCCGCTCGCGAGGCCGTCAGGAGAAATGGGCGCCCGATCAAGCAGCGCAGACTTCGCGGATCGAGCTTTCCAGGATGTCGAGCGCCTCGTTCATGACGCTGTCCTGGATGGTGATCGGCGCCAGGAAGCGGATGACGTTTCCATAGACGCCGCAGGTCAGCAGGATCAGGCCCTTGTCGAGCGCCTTCAGCCTGATCGCGTTGGCGATCTCGGCCGACGGCAGGCCCTTCTTGACGTCGTTGAACTCGACCGCGTTCATGAAACCGAGGCCTCTGATGTCGACGATCTCGGGCACGTCGTCGCGGATCGACTGCAGCCGCTGCTTCAGCCTTGCACCCAGCGTGTTGGCACGGTCGCACAGCTTTTCGTCATCGATCACGTCGAGCACGGCGTGCGCCGCGACGACGCCGATCGGGCTGCCGCCATAGGTTCCGCCGAGCCCGCCGGGGCCGGGTGCATCCATGATTTCGGCGCGCCCGGTGACCGCGGCCAGCGGGAAACCGCCGGCCAGGCTCTTGGCCATGGTGGTGATGTCGGCCGCCACCTCATGGTGATCCATCGCAAACATCTTGCCGGTGCGGGCAAAGCCGGTCTGCACCTCGTCGGCGATCAGAAGCATGCCGTGCTGGTCGCAAAGCTTGCGCAGCGCCGTCAGGAACTCGCGCGGCGCCTCGTAGAAGCCACCCTCGCCCTGGACCGGCTCGATGATGATGGCGGCGACACGGGCCGGGTCGACATCGGCCTTGAACAGGCGGTCGAGGGCGGCAAGCGAATCGGCGACCGATACGCCATGCAGCGGCACCGGGAACGGCGCGTGATAGACGTCGCCCGGCATGGCGCCGAAGCCCACCTTGTAGGGCACGACCTTGCCGGTCAGCGCCATGCCCATGAAGGTGCGGCCGTGGAAGCCGCCGGCAAAGGCGATGACCGCCTGGCGGCCGGTGGCGTTGCGGGCGATCTTGATAGCGTTCTCGACCGCCTCGGCGCCGGTGGTGACGAAGATCGTCTTCTTCTCGAACTTGCCGGGCAGCATGCCGTTCAGCCGTTCGGCCAGCCGCACATAGCTTTCATAGGGCACCACCTGATGGCAGGTGTGGGTGAAGCGGTCGAGCTGCGCCTTGACCGCCGCGATCACCTTGGGATGACGATGACCGGTGTTGACGACGGCGATGCCCGACGAGAAGTCGATGTAGCGACGGCCTTCGACATCCCAGATCTCCGAATTCTCGGCCCGGTCGGCATAGATCTGCGTGGTCATGCCGACGCCGCGCGAGATCGCTTGGTTCTTGCGTTCGGAGATGGCTGAATTCTTCATGGTGTCCTCATCGGGCCGGCGCCCCTTCTTGTTTGATGCCGCTGACACGTCTTCTGACCTTATTTCACGTTTTCCTCAAGTCGGCACCACCGGCAGGCGATTGGGCCTGTGATCCCGGCTTAACCAGCCGACCGATACGCGTACGAGGGAGGTTCCCTTTTCCAAGGGATCGATTATCTTCGGACGGGCCCGCGGGGCTCCGCACTGGGCACGTCCCACGCAGGCAGGGAAGCCATGACAAGGAACGCGACATCGTCCGCCTTGCAATCACCGCGTTCCGGCCCTTTGCCGTTTCGAAACACCTCGATCCTCGCCTGCGCGATGGCCGGCCTGGTTCTCGCCGGCTGCCAGAAGCAGGAGGCGGCCGAACACAAGCTGCCGATCATGGTGCGCACCGCCGAGGTCGAAATCTCCAGCTACGCACCGACCACGTCGCTGACCGGGGTCATCGCGGCCCGCACGATGAACAATCTGGCTTTCCGGGTCGGCGGCCGTGTCGCCGAGCGGCTGGTGGAGATCGGCCAGCATGTCGACAAGGGCACGCTTTTGGCCCGCATCGACCCGCAGGAACAGGAATCGGATCTGCGCTCGGCGCAGGCCGATCTCGACGCAGCACAGGCGCAGTTGACGCAGGCATCCGCCGCCTTCGAGCGCCAGAAGACGCTGCTCGCGCAGGGCTTCACGACGCGCCGCGACTATGATCAGGCAGCACAGGCGCAGAGCGTGGCGCAAGGCAGCGTCCAGCAGGCGCGGAGCGCGCTCGACAATGCCCGGGAGAGCTTCACCTTCACCGAGTTGCGGGCCGGCGCGCCCGGTGTCGTCACCGCCCGCGCGGTTGAAGCCGGCCAGGTGGTGCAAGGGGCACAAACAGTCTTCACCATCGCCGAGGACGGCGACCGCGACGCAGTCTTCAATGTCCACGAAACGCTGGTCGCCGGCAGCTCGATGGCACCACCACCAGTGTCGATCACGCTGGTGTCGGATCCATCAGTGAAGGCGACAGGCAAGGTGCGCGAGATTTCGCCGGTGGTCGACGCCGCCTCGGCTTCGGTTCGGGTCAAGGTCGCCATTCCCGAGACCCCTGCCGCCATGCCGCTCGGCGCCGCCGTCATCGGCACGGTCAGTGCCGCGCCGGTGAAGGCCGTAATCCTGCCTTGGCAGGCGCTGACCTCCAGCGACGGTAAGCCAGCGGTCTGGCTCGTCGACCCGGCTTCCAAGGCGGTCACCATCGCGCCGGTGGACATCCTTGCCTATGATTCCGGTGTCATCGTCGTCGATAAGGGGCTCAAGCCCGGCCAGCACGTCATCACCGCCGGCGGTCAGTTGCTCAGTCCCGGCCAGACGGTCGAAATCGCCGGAGCGGCAACACAATGAACCGGCCGGCGCGCATGATCGCCCTGTCGGCGCTGGTTGTTGTCGGCGCCTGTTCGGCGGAGCCGGAAAAAACGCCTGAAATCGTCCGGCCGGTGCTTTCGGTGGTGATCGAACCGCGCACCAACCAGACGCTTGGCTTCGCCGGCGTCGTCGAGCCGGAATTCAGCGCCAACCTTGCCTTCCGCCTGCTTGGCCGCGTCGTCAGCCGCGATGTCGATGTCGGCGATCTCGTCACCAAGGGCACGACGATCGCCACGCTCGATCCGACGGCGCTGGAATTGGCCGTTCAGGCAGCCAAGGCTGGCCTCTCCAACGCGCAGGCGGAATTCACCAATGCTTACGCCAGCGAGGAGCGCCAGCGCGCATTGCTGGCAGACAAGAACACCTCGCAGGCCACCTATGAGGCAGCCCAGCAGGCACGGCAAGCCGCGCAGGCCAATGTCGAGCGCGCCAGGGCGGCGCTGGCTAAATCTCAGGAGCAGCTTGGCTATGCCCGCCTGTTTTCGGATTTCGATGGCGTCGTCACCGCCACCGGCGCCGAAGTCGGGCAGACCGTATCGGCCGGCCAGACCGTGGTGACGGTGGCGCGCTCGGACGTGCGCGAAGCCGTCGTCGACATTCCCGACAAGTTGACCGGCGACCTGACCGACGGAACCGGCTTCGACGTCATCCTGCAGTCGCTGCCCTCGATCCGCACGGAGGCCAAATTGCGCGAGATCGCGCCGCAGGCCGATAGTTCGACCCGCACACGCCGCGTGCGCCTGACGCTGCTCAACGCGCCGGCCGCGTTCCGGCTCGGCTCGACCGTGACGGCGACACGGGTGACGGCGATCGACCCGACGATCGAACTGCCGCTGTCGGCGCTGCTCGAAAAGAATGGCAAGCAGCAGGTCTGGATCGTCGATGCGCAATCGAAGGTCGCCGTGCACGATATCCAGGTCGGCGCCAAACGCGGCGGCAGCTTCACGGTCACCGGTGGACTTGACGCGGGCATGCGCATTGTCACCGCCGGCGTGCACAGCCTGACAGCGGGCGAAACGGTCAAAATCCTGGAAGGAGCCACCAAGTGAAGGGGTTCAACCTCTCCGACTGGGCGCTCAGCCACCGTTCGCTGGTCTGGTATTTCATGCTGGTGTTCGTCGTCGCCGGCGTCTCGGCCTATCTCAATCTCGGCCGTGAGGAAGACCCGGCCTTCACCATCAAGACCATGCTGATCCAGGCCAACTGGCCGGGCGCCTCGGTCAATGAGACGGTGAGGCAGGTCACCGATCGCATCGAGAAAAAGCTGGAGGAGCTCGACAGCCTCGACTACAGCAAGTCGGTGACCACGGCCGGCAAGACCGTCGTCTTCGTCAACCTGAAGCCGTCGACCAAGGCGCGCGACGTGGCCCCGACCTGGGTGCGCATCCGCAACATGATCAACGACATCCGCGCCCAGTTTCCCGAGGGCGTACAAGGTCCGTTCTTCAACGACAGTTTTGGCGACGTCTACGGCAATATTTACGCCTTCACGGCGGACGGGCTGACATCGCGCCAGTTGCGCGACTATGTCGAGCAGGCGCGCACCCAAATCCTGGCCGTGCCCAATGCCGGCAAGGTCGACCTGATCGGCGCCCAGAACGAGGCGATCTATCTCGAATTCTCGACCCGCCAGATCGCGGCCCTTGGCCTGAACCAGCAGGCGATCGTGGCCAGCCTGCAGGCACAGAACGCGATTGCGCCTTCCGGTGTCATCGAGACCGGCCCCGAACGCGTCAGCGTGCGCGTCTCGGGCCAGTTCACGTCGGAAGAAAGCCTGCGTGCCATCAATCTGCGCGTCAACGACCGCTTCTTCCGGCTGAGCGATGTGGCGACCATCACCCGCGGCTATGCCGACCCGCCGACGGCGTTGTTCCGGTTCAACGGCGAGGATGCGATCGGGCTAGCCATCGGCATGAAGCCTAACGCCAATCTGCTCGACTTCGGCAAGGCGCTGAAGGTCGAGATGGACAAGATCGTCGCCGACCTGCCGATCGGCGTCGGCGTGCATCTGGTCGCCGACCAGCCTGTCATCGTCGAGGAAGCGGTCTCGGGCTTCACCCGCGCGCTGTTCGAGGCGGTCGCCATCGTGCTCGCGGTGTCCTTCATCAGCCTTGGCGTGCGCGCCGGCTTCGTCGTGGCGCTGTCGATCCCGCTGGTGCTGGCCATCACCTTCCTGTTCATGGACTATCTCGGCATCTCGCTGCAGCGTATTTCGCTGGGCGCGCTGATCATCGCACTCGGCCTGCTGGTCGACGACGCCATGATCGCCGTCGAGATGATGGTGGCCAGGCTGGAAGCCGGCGACAATCTGCGCAAGGCGGCGACCTATGTCTACACCTCGACCGCGTTTCCGATGCTTACCGGAACGCTGGTGACGGTGACCGGCTTCATCCCCATCGGCCTCAACAACAGCGCGGCGGGCGAATACACCTACACGCTGTTCGTCGTCATCGCCGTGTCGCTTTTGGTGTCATGGATCGTGGCGGTGCTGTTTGCGCCGTTGCTCGGCGTCACAATCCTGCCGGCGACGATGAAACAGAAGCATCATGACAAGCCCGGCCGCTTCACCTCGCTGTTCCGCAGCGTGCTGGTCGGATCGGTGCGGCGCCATTGGCTGACGATCATCGCCACGGTGCTGTTGTTCGCCGCCTCGATCGTCGGCATGGGCTATGTCCAGCAGCAGTTCTTCCCGTCCTCCGACCGGCCGGAACTGATTGTCGACTGGAACCTGCCGCAGAACTCTTCGATCGCCGAGACGCGCGACCAGATGGAGCGCTTCGAGAAGGCAGCCCTTGCCGGCAACCCTGATATCGACCACTGGAGTTCCTATATCGGCCAGGGCGCGGTGCGCTTCGTGCTGGCCTATGACGTGCAGCCGGCCAATCCCTATTTCGGCCAGACCGTCATCGTCACCAAGGACGTCGAAGCCCGCGACAGGGTGAAGGCGGCAATCGAGACGATGCTGCGCGACGACTTCGTCGGCACCGACGCCTTCGTCAAGACGCTCGAACTCGGCCCGCCCGTCGGCCGGCCGGTGCAATACCGCGTCAGCGGCCCCGACATCCAGACGGTGAGGACGCTGTCGCAGCAGCTGGCCGGCGTCATCTCGGCCAACCCGAAGCTCGGCGCGCCGACCTTCGACTGGAACGAGCCGTCGCGGGTGCTGAAAGTGGATGTGCTGCAGGACAAGGCGCGCCAACTCGGCGTCACCTCCTCGGACATTTCCAATGCGCTGAACAGCGTGGTCGGCGGCGTCACCATCACCCAGGTGCGCGACGCTACCTACCTCATCAACGTCGTGGCGCGGTCACGCGATGCCGAACGCGGCTCGATCGAGACGCTGCGCAACATGCAATTGCCGACCGGTGCCGGCGAATCCATCCCGCTCGCCGCCGTCGCCAACTTCCACTACGAGTTGGAGCAGCCGACAGTCTGGCGGCGCAGCCGAGTGCCGACGATCACCGTGCGCGCCGGACTGGTCGGCGACGCGCTGCCGGCGACCGTGGTCGACGAGCTGAAACCTTCGGTCGATGCCTTCATCGGCAAGCTGCCGGTCGGCTATGCCATCGCCACGGCCGGCTCGGTCGAGGAAAGCGCCAACAGCCAAGGCCCGATCGCTGCGGTCGTGCCGCTGATGCTGTTCATCATGGCGACGATCCTGATGGTCCAGCTGCAAAGCTTCCAGCGCCTGTTCCTGGTGGTTGCCGTCGCACCGCTTGGGCTGATCGGCGTGGTCGCGGCCTTGCTGCCGAGCGGCGCCCCGCTGGGCTTCGTCGCCATCCTCGGCGTGCTGGCGCTGATCGGCATCCTGATCCGCAACTCGGTCATCCTGATCGTGCAGATCGAGGATCTGGTCGCCGAAGGCAAGGACCGCTGGGCGGCCGTCATCGAAGCCACCGAACACCGCATGCGGCCGATCGCACTGACGGCGGCGGCAGCCAGCCTGGCACTGATCCCGATCGCGCGCGAGGTGTTCTGGGCGCCGATGGCGTTCGCCATGATGGGCGGCATCATCGCCGGCACGGCGATCACGCTGCTGTTCCTGCCGGCGCTCTATGTGGCGTGGTTCAGGATCAAGGAGCCGAAAGGCCGGGAAGAGCCACCCATTCTGGATGGGGGCGAACTGGCGCAAAGGTCGACTTAAGACCTGCTGGATCACTTGTTATCGTTGGAGGGTACAGGGAGTGATTTGGCGCGCTGCCACGGCGACGATTTGGAACTTCGCCAAGCATGCCAACCTTTTGGCAAATCGGCCAATCCCAGGATGCTTTCATCCAGTTGAACCACCTCTTGCAGGCCGACGAGCATTATATCGCCGTCATCCATAGGTCCGGGTTCGCTGCTGTGGAATTGCCAACTGCCACCGTCATCGTTGGAGCTGTCGTCGTCGTCATCTTCATGCACAACGTATGCGATCCAGTCGCCACGTTTAAATATTCTCTTGTCGGATAACACCGCGACATTGGGTGGGTCTGCAAACTTCCATCCCTCCATAGTAGTCCCCAAGACGGTTATTCTGTGCACAAGAAGAACGATTCAGGCGGTCCTGACAAACCCATCGCTGGCCCGCAAGAGATTGCGCGTGTAGTCCTTGGTCACGCGGCGCTCGACGAGATCCGCCGCCGCGAGATTTTCCACCGCCTCGCCGCTTTGCATCACCATCAGCCGCTCGCACATATGGGTGATGATAGCGAGGTCGTGGCTGACCATCAGGAAGGTCAGCTTGCGCCGCCGGCGGACCTCTTCCAACAGGTTGAGCACTTCCGCCTGCACCGAGGCATCGAGCGCCGAGGTCGGCTCGTCGAGCAGCAGGATGGACGGTTCGAGGATGAGCGCGCGCGCGATCGCCACGCGCTGACGTTGGCCGCCGGAGAGTTGGTGCGAATAACGGAACCGAAAGCCGTTTCCCAAGCCAACCTCGTCGAGCGCCCGCTGGATGCGCTTTTCGCCGTCGGCAAAACCATGGATGGCAAGCGGCTCCTGCAGCAGGCGGTCGACGGTCTGGCGCGGGTGCAGCGAGCCGTAGGGATCCTGGAAGACCATCTGGACTTCGCGATAAAAGGCTTTGTCGCGGCGCGCGCCAAGCGTCTTGCCGTTGACGGTGATGCTGCCCGAAGCGACCGGTGCGAGGCCAGCGATGGCCCGCAACAGCGTCGACTTGCCGGAACCGGATTCACCGACCAGGCCAAAGGATTCGCCCGGCTGCACGTCGAGGCTGACACCCTTCAGCGCGCGAAAACGATCGAAGATCACTTCCAGCCCGTCGACGGCAATCGCAGACGTCATGCCGCCCACTCCGGCTTGCGGTCGAGCACCGGCAGCGGGTGACGGTCGGCACCGATCTTGGGCATGCAGTTGAGCAGGCCGCGGGTGTAGGGATGCTGGGCGCGGCCGAGTTCCGAGGCTTTGAGCTGCTCGACCACCTTGCCCGCATACATGACGATGACGCGGTCGCAGAAGGACGAGACCAGGCGCAAATCGTGCGAGATGAAGATCAGCCCCATGCCGCGCTCGCCGACCAGCCGATCGAGGATGCCGAGCACGTCGAGCTGCACGGTGACGTCAAGTGCCGAGGTCGGCTCGTCGGCGATCATCATTTCCGGCCCGGCGATCAGCATCATGGCGATCATGGCGCGCTGGCCCATGCCGCCCGATACTTCATGCGGATGCAGGTCGAAGACGCGGGCCGGATCGCGGATCTGCACCGCCTCCAGCATCGCCAGTGCGCGGTCGCGCGCCTCGGCCTTGCCGACCTTCTCATGCGTGCGCAGCGTCTCGACGATCTGGCGGCCGATGCTCATCACCGGGTCGAGCGAATATTTCGGATCCTGCAGGATCATGGCGATGCGCTTTCCCCGCAGCGACCGGCGTTCGCGTGGCGAGACGCTGAGCAGGTCAATGCCGTCGAAAGCCAGCTTGTCGGCCGATATCCGCGCCTGCGGCGGCGTCAGGCCCATGATGGCGCGGCCGGTCTGCGATTTGCCCGAGCCGGACTCGCCGACGATGCCGAGCCGCTCGCGGCCAAGCGAGAAGGAGACGCCGCGCACCGCCTCGATCAGCCCGGTGCGGGTCGGGAAGGTGACGCGCAGATCCTCTACGTCGAGCAACGCGCTCTTTGATCGCTGCTGATTGGGGTCGCCGCTCATTGGTCACCACTCCGGGGATCGAGCGCGTCGCGCAGCCCGTCGCCGAGCAGGTTGAAGCCAAGGCTGACGATCAGGATGGCGAAGCCTGGCGCACCGGCCACCCACCACTGATCGAGCACGAAACGGCGCCCCGAAGCGATCATCGTGCCCCATTCCGGCAGCGGTGGCTGCGCGCCTAGGCCGAGGAAGCCGAGACCGGCTGCGGTTAGGATGATGCCGGCCATGTCGAGCGTCACCCTGATGATCAGCGAGGAGATGCAGAGCGGCATGATGTGACGCAGCACGATGCGGAAGGGCGAGGCGCCCATCAGCTGCACCGCCTTGATGTAATCGGAATTGCGTACTGTCAGGGTTTCGGCGCGCGCAATACGGGCGTAAGGCGGCCAGGAGGTGATGGCAATGGCCAGCACCGCGTTCTCGATGCCGGGGCCAAGCGCCGCGACAAAAGCCAGTGCCAGGATCAGCTTGGGGAAGGCGAGGAAGATGTCGGTGATGCGCATCAGTATGGCGTCGGTCCAGCCGCCGGCATAGCCGGCGACGGTGCCGACCAGAAGGCCGATGGGCGCGGCGATGATGGCAACAAGGATGACCACATAAAGTGTCCAGCGCGAGCCGTAGAGGATGCGCGAAAGGATGTCGCGGCCGAGATCGTCGGTGCCGAACCAGTGCTCGGCGCTCGGCGCCAGCAGACGTGCGTTCTTCAGGTCGCCAAACGTCGGCGAATAGGGCGCCAGCACGTCGGCAAGGGCGGCAACGACCAGCAAGGCGATGATGATGAGCAGGCCGAGAAACGCCAGCCGGTTGGCGGAAAAGCGCCGCCACGCCACATAGGCGCGGCCAAGCCTCGCCTGCATGCGCGACGCCGGACGCTCGCTGAGCAGCCAATCGCGACGGCTCTGGATGGTCTCGACGCTCATGCGGACTTCGTCCTCGGATCGAGCACGCGGTAGAGCAGGTCGGAGAGCAGGTTGATGGCGATGAACACCGAGCCGATGACGATGGTGCCGCCGAGCACGGCATTCATGTCGGCGTTCTGCAGCGAGTTGGTGATGTAGAGGCCGATACCGGGCCACGAGAAGACGGTCTCGGTCAGCACCGAACCTTCGAGCAGGCCGGCATAGGAGAGCGCGATTACCGTCACCATCGGCACCGCGGCGTTGCGCAATGCGTGGCCCCAGATGATGCGGGTTTCCGACAGGCCCTTGGCGCGTGCGGCGACGATGTATTCCTGCGACAGCTCGTTGAGCATGAACGAGCGCGTCATGCGGCTGATATAGGCGAGCGAGAAGTAGCCGAGCAGCGAGGCCGGCAGGACGATGTGGCGGAAAGCATCGTAGAAAACATCCCACTGCCCCTGCCACAGGGAATCCAGCAGATAGAAACCAGTGATCGGCGTGAAGGTATATTCGTAGACGACGTCGAGCCTCGCCGGAAAAGCGACCCATTGCAGCTTGGCGTAGAACAGCACCAGCGCCAGCAGGCCGAGCCAGAAGATCGGCACGGAATAGCCGATCAGGCCGATGATGCGCACGATCTGGTCGATGAGGCTGCCGCGCCTGACCGCGGCCAGCACACCAAGCGGCACGCCAAACAGCGCGCCGATCAGCGTTCCCAGCGTCGCCAGTTCCGTCGTGGCCGGAAGCGCCCGGCGAATGTCGGTCATGACCGGGTTTGTGGTCAGCACGGAGACGCCGAAATTACCGTTCAGGGCATTCTTCACATAGATATAGAACTGCTCGATCAACGGCAGGTCGAGGCCCATCTCGCGGCGCGTGCGCTCGACGACATTGGCCGGCGCCCGGTCGCCGAGCACCGCCAGCACCGGGTCGATCGGGATGACACGGCCGATGAAGAAGGTCACCGCAAGCAGACCAAGATAGGTCGTGATCGCGATGACCAGGAAGCGGCCGAGCGATGATGCAATGGCGACGGCGCGGGCGCTGCCGCGCCCGCCCTCGTTTTCAACCGCGCTCATGCGGCGCGTCCGCGGCGTTATTCTTTCGAGACCGACCCGACGAAGTTGGTGTCGAAGCTCGGGCCGAGCGCAAGGCCCTTGAGGTTCTTGCGCAGGCCAACCACTTCCAGCTGCTGGTGAATGATAACGAAGGGACTGGTGTCGAGGATCTTCTTCTCGAGATCCTTGTACATATCGGCGCGCTTGCCTGCGTCCTTCTCCAGCAGCGCTGCTTCCGTCTCCTTGGTCAGATCCGGAATGTCCCACGAGTTGCGCCAGGCAAGCGTGTGGGACTTGCCGGCATCCGAATTGTCCGGGTTCGAGGCGAAGGTCTGGGCATTCGAGTTCGGATCGAAATAATCCTGGCCCCAGTTGCCGATATAAATGTCGTGGTTGCGGGCGCGGTACTTGGTCAGCGTCTGCTTGCCGTCGCCCGGGATGATCTCAAGCTTGATCCCGGCCTGGCCAAGCGTCTGCTGGATCGATTCCGCCATGCCCGTCGTCGGCTGGCCGGTGCGTACGTCCATGGTTACGCTGAAACCGTCGGCCAGACCGGCCTTGGCCAACAATTCCTTGGCTTTGGCGACGTCGAGCTTGAACGGATTCTCGTCGAGTTCGCCGAGCACGCCCTTGGGCAGGAAGGTCTGGTGGATCTCACCGATGCCCTTGAGGATGGTCGAGCTCAAGGCATCATAGTCGACCAGATACTTGAACGCCTGGCGGACCTCGGGCTTGGCGAGATTCGGGTTTTTCTGGTTGAGGCTGATATAGTAGACCGTGCCCTTCGGCGCGCTGGTGGTGGTGAGGTCGGCGTTCTTGGCGATGGCGTCGAGATCGTTCGGCTCGAGATTGCGGGCGACGTCGATGTCGCCGGCTTCGAGCGCCAGGCGCTGGGCCGAGCTTTCCTTCATATTGCGATAGATGACGCGGGCTAGCTTGGCCTTTTCTCCGTAGTAATTGTCGTTGCGCTCCATGACGACGGCTTCGTTGGCGCGCCATTCGCGCAGCTTGAAGACGCCGGAGCCGGCATAGCCGGTCTTCAGCCAGGCATTGCCGAAATCATTGTCCCATTTGTAATCGGCGGTGGGTGCCGCGGTGACGACATGTTCCTTGACCAGCTTGCTGTCGACCACCGAGGCAACCGTTGCCGACAGGCAGTTCAGGACGAAGCTCGGCGCATAGGCCTTGTCGACGGTGAACTGGAAGGTTCCATCGTCGACCGCCTTGGCCTTTTCGGTGACGTTGTCGCCGCTGATGCCGAACTGGCCGATGATGAAGGCCGGGCTCTTGTCGAGCTTTACGGCGCGCTCGAACGAATAGGCGACGTCGGCCGCGGTGATCGGATTGCCGGATGCGAACTTCAGGCCGGGCTTGAGCTTGAAGGTGTAGGTCAAGCCATCGTCGGAGACGGTCCAGCTCTCAGCGAGATCGCCCTTGACCTTGGAGGTGTCGCTGAGGTCGAGACGGACCAGCAGATCATAGGTGTTGCCGGTGACCTCGGCGGTCGACAGCTCGAACGCCTCGCCGGGATCCATGGAGATGATGTCGTCGATCGCGAAACCTTCGACCAGCGTGTCGGCGGGCGTGACCGCACCGGCTGGCGCGCCCGCCAGAAGCAGCGCGGACATGGCTGCGCCCGCGAGCAAGATGCGGGAGCGTAGAGCAAACTTTTCCATCATCATCGTGATTGTTCCCTGTTTTGTTGTTTGTTGACCTGAGTTCCCGGCTCAGGGTTGCGGAATTCTTTTCGGGCCTGGAGACGGCCCGTCTGATCTCTTACCGTTGCGGTTTTTGTCCAGTTGGTCAACACCATATCCGGCGGCCTCGTGGCGGGCAACGAGCATTTATACGACGACTCATTGGGCCAGAAAGGCCGGTGGCCTGTCGGCGCCCAGGCCAGCCAGTCGAGGCGGCCGATCGAGAAAAACCTGCTGATTTCGGCGCTATTTCAGCGTGGCTACCAGGCCGGCATCGGGGAAGCAGGTTGCGGCGCGGCCGTTCTTGGCTTGCCACTTGCCGATCGAACGGCGGGTCTTGAAGCCGGGCAGTCCGTCGGCGCTGCCGACATCATAGCCCTTGGCCTCCAGCGCCCGTTGCAGGACGGCGATGTCGGAACGGTGGAGCCCGCCGACCGCGCCCCAGCTTCCTGCAAAATTCTGATCGCCATGGGCGATGCGATCGGCGCCATGGCCGATGAACAGCGCGTAGAGGTCGCTGGTGTTGTATTCCTTCAGCACATAGAAATTGGGGGTGGCGATGAAGGTCGGGCCGCTGCGTCCCGCCGGCATCAGCAGGAAACCCTCGGCCTTCATCTCGCTCGCCGGAAACGGTTTGCCGCCAACGCGTTTGATGCCCATTGCCGCCCACTCGGAGATCTTCTTGCCCTGGTCCGGGCCTTCCAGCGCGCAGGAAACCGCCTCGGGCACGGTCACCTCGAAACCCCAGCCGCGGCCCTTCACCCAGCCATAATGGACGAGGTAGTTGGCGATCGAAGCCAGTACATCCGGCGTCGAGCTCCAGATGTCGACGCGGCCGTCGCCATCGAAATCGACGGCATGTTTCAGGAACGAGGTCGGCATGAATTGCGGCTGGCCCAGCGCGCCGGCCCAGGATGATTTCATCGCGCCGACCGGAGCCAGCCCGCGCTCGACGATTTCGAGGGCGGCCAAGAGTTCGGTCCGAAAGAAATCCTTCTTGGTCGACATGAACGCCTTGGTCCCCAGCACCTCGAAGGCGTCGTAAGGCATCTTCGCCGCGCCGAAGCCGGTCTCACGGCCCCAGATCGCCAACAGCACTTCGCCTGGCACGCCATAGCGCTTTTCGATTGCCGCAAGTGTCCTGGCATTGGTGGCCTCACGCGCGCGTCCGCCCGCCGTCACCGCACGAACCGTCTTCTCGGCGAAATAGGCGCCGGGCGAGCCGAATTCGGCCTGGTGCTGTTTCCGCGGCGTGGTTGCCTTCTCGCCTGGCTTGACCAGGTCGGGCAGCTTCAGGTTGGGGTTGATGCCATCGAATGCGGCGTCGAAGGTTTTTTTGGAGATGCCTCTCGCCTTGGCTTGCGGCCAAAGGTCGTTCTGCAGCCAGGCGCGGAATTGGTCGTCGACCTTGGCGGCGGAGGCGGGAGCGGAAAGGAGGACCGCGAGAAGAACTGCAAAAAAGGAAAACAGAGCCAATCCGAGAGGTTTGCGTTCCTTCACACCCAGCCTCGAAGGACGCGCAGCAATCATGATCCGCACCCTCTCCCGTAGCTTTGTCAAAATGCCGTCCGCGAGCGCAGCGCCGCGGCCAGCGTGCCTTCGTCGAGATAGTCGAGCTCGCCGCCAACCGGCACGCCATGCGCCAGCCGTGTCACCTTGATGTCGAAGCCGGCCAGTTGGTCTGTCAGGTAATGCGCCGTGGTCTGGCCCTCGACCGTCGCGTTGACGGCGAGGATGATCTCCTTGACCTCGCCGCCGGCGACACGGTCGACCAGCGAGCGCATGTTGAGCTGGTCGGGACCTATGCCGTCGAGCGGCGACAGCGTCCCGCCGAGCACATGATAGCGCACATTCATCGCCGCCGCCCGCTCCAGCGCCCACAGATCGGAGACGTCCTCGACGACGATGATGGTGCCGGCGTCACGGCGCGGATCGGTACAGATCATGCACGGGTCCGACGTATCGACATTGCCGCAGGTCGAGCAGATGCGCACCTTGTCGGCCGCCTCGGCCATGGCGGCGGCGAGCGGCGACAGCAATTGTTCCTTCTTCTTGATCAGATGCAGGGCGGCACGCCTGGCCGAGCGGGGACCCAACCCAGGCACCTTGGCCAGGAGCTGGATCAGGCGTTCGATCTCGGGACCGGCGATTCGCTTCGACATCGCTCTGATCTAGGATTTTTCAGAGCGCTTTGAAACATCCCGTGTCCGCATGACCCGCCATATTGGCTTGGTGGACCATCGGGCGGACCATGGAGCGCGGATCAGTTGGTTTCGAGCGGCCGGCCCTGGCTGATAATCATCGCGCCGATGGCGTCGGTGTTCTCAGGCGTCGACTGGAATCCCATCGACGCCTCCTGCGGCGCGTTTTGAACCGAGGAGATGACCCTTGTGTTCAGGGTTCCGCCAAAACGGGCGGCATCCGGTTCTTCCATCGGCTCCTGCATCGCGACCACCATGGGCTCCGCCGAGACACGCGCGGATTTCGCGGGCGGCGCGGCGGCCGCGGTCACATAGGTCTGTTGGACAGCAGCGGATCGAACGGTTGCCGTCGTGTCCGGACGTGCCGGCTCGGCGGAAGCGACCATTATCACCGGTGCGGCCGGCTTCTCGGGCGCAGCCGAGGCAATGGCGACCCGCGGCTCATCCGGCAACGGCTGCCAGTTGCGGCCGCGCTTCTCATAGAAGGCATTGCCGCCGGCAACCATCGTGTAGTGCATGTTCTTGTAAGGGAAGCGCAGCCCGGCGGTGTGGAAATACATCGTATCTTTCAGCTTGGCCTTGCGCTCGCCCTTGAGCACGGCATCGGCGGCTTCCTCGACATCGGGCAGCGCTCGCGAATTCATCGGCCTCGTCATGACGCCAGGCGCGAACTGCCCGCGCTCGCCCACCACCTCGCAGATGGTGCTTCCGTGGTTGCCGGAGCGAAGCCGGTTCATCACCACCGTGCCGACGGCGATCATGCCGTCGCGGCTCGAGCGATTGGACTCGAAGAACATCGCCCGTTCCAGGCATTCCTTGTCCTTCGGCGTATGGCTGTAGGCCCGGGAACTCAGGAAACTCGGCGTGATGGCGTCGGTCAGGCTGGCGACGGACATGCCGTGCGAAGTGGTCTGGCTGCAGGCAGCCAAAAACAAGGGTGAAATGACGGCGCCGAGCAACAGCGGCGTCTTCCATCGCGTGGCAATCAACAGGTAACCCTCTCACTTCCATGCCCGCCCCCAGGCTGCGGCAAGAATGAGACACTTTCAGGCAAAAAGATGGCCAAAACGTTATTAATAGGGTCCTGTTGCCAAATTGGCACAGTTGCATGGCTTTACGCGGGCTAGCGCCCGGCCGCAATCGCCGCCGGCTGGCCAGGTTCAGCCTCTTCGATTTTCTCCGAAAACAGGCCACGCCGGAGGAACAGCGTCCGCGCGTCCCTGGCCGTCGGCGCGATCCTTGCCGGCCAGTCGCTTTCGATGAATTCGGCCTTGGTGAAGTCCGGATTTGTCTCGCAGGCCGCTTCCAGGAATTCGGCGATCTCCAGCACGATGGCGCGTTCGTCCTTCGAAAGCGCCGACGTGCCGGCTTCGATCGACGGGCGATGGACGAAATCCTCGAACAGATCGAAGTAACCCTTAATGCCGACGAGATCGACGCCGCCGTCGCAATCGGCCAGGATTTCCAGGATCTCATAGATTCTGTTGCGGATACGCTGCTCGATCAATCTTTCGGAGGGCTCGTCGGTCATGTCGATCACGGGGGGCGCGCCGAACGCTAGAAGGGCAGTTTCATTCCCGGCGGGATCGGCAGACCGGCGGTCAGCGCCTTGGTCTTTTCCTGCATGATCTGCTCGACCTTGGTCTTGGCGTCATTATGGGCGGCCAGCACCAGATCCTCGAGAATCTCGACATCGTCCTCCTTGAACAGGGATGGATCGATCTTCAGCGACTTCATCTCGAATTTTCCGGTCAGCGTGACGTTGACGAGGCCGCCGCCGGCCTGGCCGGATGCTTCCAGCGTGGCGATCTCGTCCTGCATGGCCTGGAACTTGGCCTGCATTTCCTTCGCCTTGCCCATCAGGCCGAGAAGATCTTTCATGGTCGGGTCCTTTGCGGATTCGTGGCTGGATCAGGTTTCGTCGTCGTCAGCCAGCGGCTCGACCGGCACTTCGGCCTCGGTCGTTTCGGCTTCCGGCGCGTCTGGAATGCGCACGTCGATGATCTTGGCACCGGGAAAGCGCGCCAGGATGGCGGCCACCGTCGGGTCGCTCTTGGCATCGAGGAAGGCGTTCTCGCGCTTGGCCGATTCCATTTCGGCGAGCGTCTGGCCACCCTCTTCCTTCGACAGCGAGACAAGCCAGTTGCGGCCGGTCCAGGCGCGCAGCTTCGTCGTCAGGTCGTTGAGCAGCATCTTGGGCGCGTCGCTGGTCAGGCCCACGTCGATACGGCCGGGCTCGATGCGCACGAGACGGATGCAGCTCTTGACCAGCACCTTGAAGGCGATGTCGCGTTGCGCGTCGGCCAGGGCAATGATGTCGGCGAGCGATTTCAGCGGCACCGATTGCGCTTCCGCGACCGGTTCCGGCGGAGCGACGAAGGCAGCGGGAGCTGGCGTGGCTTCGACCAGCCGCATGGTCTGTGCGCCGCCCGATCCGGCAGGCATGCGCGTCTGCGCCACCGCGCTGGCGCCACCGCCATTGCCGGAACTTGCGGGCGCGCCATTCGGACGCGGCGCGCCATTTTGCGCCGGCGCTGCGCCCTCGAGCGATCTCAGCGCCTCGTCCAGCGTCGGCAGGTCGGCGGCGTGCGCCAGCCGGATCAACACCATTTCAGCCGCACTGACCGGCCTGTTGGAGGACTGCACCTCGGGAATGCCCTTGAGCAGCATCTGCCATGTCCGCGACAGCACCCTGACCGACAGTGTCCTGGCGAAATCCGCGCCGCGCTGCCGCTCGTCTTCGGAGAGCGAGGCGTCCTCGATGGCCGTCGGCACGAAACGCAGCCGGGTGACCAGGTGGTTGAACTCGGCAAGATCGGTCAGCACGGCGGCCGGATCGGCGCCGGTATCGTACTGCGCGCGGAATTCGCCAAGGGCGGCCGCCACATCGCCCTTCATGACATGTTCGAACAGGTCGACGATGCGGGCGCGGTCGGCGAGGCCCAGCATCGCCCGAACCGCATCGGCGCTGACGGAGCCGGCGCCATGGGCAATCGCCTGGTCGAGGATGGAGAGCGAATCACGGGCCGAGCCTTCGGCCGCGCGCGCGATCATCGCCAGCGCGTCGTCGTCGACCGAAATGCCTTCCTTGGCCGATATCGAGGAAAGATGCGCGACCAGCGCGCCAGCGTCGATGCGCCTCAAGTCAAAGCGCTGGCAGCGCGACAGGACGGTGATCGGAACCTTGCGGATTTCGGTGGTGGCGAAGATGAATTTGACGTGCGGCGGCGGTTCTTCCAGCGTCTTCAACAGGCCGTTGAAGGCCTGCGTCGACAGCATGTGCACTTCGTCGATGATGTAGACCTTGTAGCGGGCCGAGACCGGCGCGTAGCGCACGCGCTCGATGATGTCCCTGATATCGTCGATGCCGGTGTGCGAGGCGGCGTCCATCTCGATGACGTCGACATGGCGGCCTTCCATGATCGCCTGGCAATGCTCGCCGAGCACGGCAAGGTCGACCGAAGGCTGGTCGATATCAGCGGTTTTATAGTTTAGGGCACGCGCGAGTATGCGCGCCGTCGTGGTCTTGCCGACGCCACGTACGCCGGTCAGCATCCAGGCCTGGGCGATACGGCCGGTGGCAAAGGCATTGGTGAGGGTGCGCACCGTCGGCTCCTGGCCGACCAGTTCGGAGAAATTCGAAGGACGGTACTTGCGCGCCAGCACGCGATAGGCGGCGGCCTTGCCATTCTCCAGGCTTTTTGGTCCCGAATTGCCGGCTTCGCTCATACGCCCGTAAAGCTCCAAATGGCCGCGCCCGAAGGCGGCCGATTCCTGCGCATAGTCTCGCCCGCGCTGCAATGCGTCGTCAATGTCGCGAGAGGGGCCGATGAGGTGGGAGGCTGGAACAATGACCCGTTCCGGGCTCGTTAGGGCTGCTTCCTTCCGGACCTGACCCGGTTGGCGAGTGGATCGTCCACCACCAACCTCCCGCTGTCCATATCGGCAATTCGACGATGAAATGCAAGTGCGCAGAAGAAATCCCTGGTTCCTTCGCAGCATTCGCCAGCGCGTTGGGCTGAGCATCAAACGAAAAACCCGCCTGTACGGCGGGTCACTGGCGCAAATCAGCACCATGGGCAAACATGTACCATAGCTGAGGTCACGAAATCAAGAAAAAATTCCTATCGTGAAAAGCTGCCGACCGCGAGGGGCGCAATGATTCGCTTGCAGCCCTCTTGCCGCCGCTCTAGCGTTCCTGCGTTTGAAGAAACCAAGAAAAGCAAGGGAAACGCCGATGTTGCCGGGCCTGAAGGCCGGATTCACGCTGGACGCCCGGCTGGAGGCGGACAGCGAGCAGTTGATGTGGCTTGGGCTGTGCGAATTGCGGGTGATGAACGACCGCCGCTGGCCATGGCTGCTCCTGGTGCCGCAGCGGCCCGGCGCGGAGGAGATCCACGACATGACGCCGCTCGACCAGGCGATGCTGACCTTCGAGACCAATATGGTGGCGCAGGCGCTGAAGAAAGCGACCGGCTGCACCAAGATCAACACCGGCGCGCTTGGCAACATCGTGCGCCAGTTGCACATCCACGTCATTGCGCGTTCGGAAGGCGATCCCGGCTGGCCAGGCCCGGTGTGGGGACACGGCCTGCGTGAGCCCTATCAACGTTCCGACCTGCGGCGGTTTGCCGAAACGATCAAGGCGGCGCTATAAGCGTTCCCCGTGTCCATTCCGCAACCTACCCCAGAGTCTCCATGAGCTTCCGCCTGTTTGACGCGCCCTTGCGCGAGCCGAGCCAGTTCGTCGGCTTTGCCGGCAACACCATCGACCGGCAGTCCGAAAACCGCGCCGACGATTCGGTCAACAAGGCGCTCGCCGACCCGGCGACGCGACTGCTGTTGATGAATGGGGGGCGGCTCTATCTGAAGCTCGGGGACGGCAGCGGTCTCAACCCCTGGTTCGGCGCCGCCGAGAGCGAGCCCTTCAAGGTTTCCCTGGCGCAGGGCATCCTGCTCGGCCTTTCCGAACTTGGACCGGTGCTGGCGGTGCCGGCCGGCATCGACGCCGAGCAATTGCCGGAAACCATCAAAGCCATCGACTATCGCTCGGTCTATATGCAAGGGCTGATCGACGAGGCGGCTGCCGGCGCTATGGCGCAAGGGGCGGCTCTGCTCGCCTGGCATGCCAGCCATCGTTTCTGCAGCAAATGCGGCACGCAATCGCAGATGCGGGCCGGCGGCTACAAGCGGCATTGCCCGAATTGCGGCACCGAGCATTTTCCCCGCACCGATCCGGTGGCGATCATGCTGACGGCGACGCGACAGAAGTGTCTGCTCGGGCGCGGCCGGCATTTCGCGCCGGGCATGTACTCGGCCCTTGCCGGCTTCATCGAGCCGGGCGAGACGATCGAAGCGGCGGTGCGCCGCGAGACGCTGGAGGAGGCCGGCATCAGGCTTGGCCGTGTCGTCTACCACGCCAGCCAGCCCTGGCCGTTTCCCTATTCGCTGATGATCGGCTGCTTCGGCGAGCCGCTCAACGACGATATCCAGGCCGATTTGAACGAGTTGGAGGACTGCCGCTGGTTTGCCCGCGACGAGGTGCGTTCGATGCTGACCAGGGAGCATCCCGGCAATTTGGTCACGCCACCGAAAGGCGCCATTGCGCATCATCTCATTCGCGCCTGGGTCGACTCAGAGTGATGGCAGCGAGTATCGAAAGACATTTCAGGAGCAGAAAATGATCCGTCACACCGTCGTCTTCACGCTGAAGCATCCGCCACATTCGCTGGAGGAAAGGAGGTTCCTGGTCGACGCCAAGAAAATCCTCACCGCGATCAGGGGCGTCACGCATTTCGAGCAATTGCGGCAGATCAGCCCCAAGAACGATTATCATTTCGGCTTCTCGATGGAGTTCGCCGACCAGGCTGCCTACACCAGGTACAACGATCATCCCGACCATGTCGCCTTCGTGCGCGACCGCTGGGTGCCGGAGGTCGAGACATTCATGGAAATCGACTACGTGCCGCTGGGCGCGGTGATCTAGTCAGCGACCTTCCACTGCTCACGCGACGCGCTGGCCGGGTAGACGCCGAGAATTCGCACTTCGCGTGAGAAGAAGCGAAGCTCGTCCAGCGCCAGCTTGACCAGCGGATCTTCCGGATGACCCTCTATGTCGGCGTAGAACAGCGTCGCGGTGAAAGCCCCCAGCTGGTAGCTCTCCAGCTTGGTCATGTTGATGCCGTTGGTGGCGAAACCGCCCATCGCCTTGTAGAGCGCGGCCGGCACGTTGCGGACGCGGAAGATGAAGGTGGTCATCATCTTGACGTCCGGTGATGGGCGCTCGGCCCATTGCTTGTTCTTGGTGAGGACGACAAAGCGGGTGACGTTGCTGTCGGTGTCCTCGACATTTTGCTCGATGATGTCGAGCCCATAGAGCGTCGCGGCCAGCGCCGGCGACAGGGCCGCCATGGTGCGGTCCTTGACCTCGGAGACCATCTTGGCGGCACCGGCCGTGTCACCTGCGACGATCGCCTTCCAGCCGTTCTTGCGGATATATTTGCGGCACTGGCCAAGCGCGTGGATGTGGCTGTGCACGGTCTTGATCTCGTCGCGTTTGACGCCGGGCAGCGCCATCAGCTGGAAATGGATGGGCAGGAAATATTCGCCGACAATGTGCAGCTTCGATTCCGGCAACAGATGGTGGATATCGGCGACCCGCCCGGCAATGGTGTTCTCGATCGGGATCATGGCGAGGTCGGCCTTCCCCGTCTCGACCGCGTTGAACGCGTCCTCGAAGGTCGGGCACGGCAACGGCTCCATAGATGGATAGACGTTGCGGGAAGCGGTGTCGGAATTGGCACCCGGCTCGCCCTGGAAGGATATTCTGTTGGTCTTTTCAGGCATGGGCCAATTCTCGGGTTTCTCAGTTTGAAAGGATCGTTCTGGCGCGCTCAAGATCTTCCGGTGTATCGACGCCCAACGGCAGCGATTGGACGATCTCGGCGTCGATGCGCATGCCGGCTTCCAGCGCCCGCAGCTGCTCCAGCCGTTCGCGGCGTTCCAGAGGCGACGGCTTCAGCGCGACGAAACGCTCGAGCGCGGCACGGCGATAGGCATAGAGGCCGACATGGTGATAGAGCGGCCCGTCGCCCCAAGGCGCCGTGGCGCGGGTGAAATAGAGCGCCCTCAGCCTGGTGCCGGAGAGCGGCGACCCGACGATCTTGACGACGTTGGGATTGGTCTTTTCCTCGTCACGGACGATCTCGACACCGAGGGTGGCGATGTCGACCGCGCTATCCTCGAACGGCCTGAGCGATGCGGCGATGATGCCGGGATCGATGGTCGGCAGGTCGCCCTGCACATTGACGATGGTTTCGACCTTGCGCTCGGGATCGAGCGCGACCAGTGCCTCGTGAATGCGGTCGGAGCCGGATTCGTGGTCCATGCGCGTCATCACGGCTTCGAAACCATGCGCACGCACCGCATCGGCCACGCTTTGCGTGTCGGTCGCCACCACGACCCGGCCGAGGCCGGACTCCGTGGCGCGGCGGGCGACATGGACGATCATCGGCGCGCCGGCGATGTCGGCCAGCGGCTTGCCCGGCAGGCGTGTCGAGGCTATGCGGGCCGGGATCAAGATCAGCGTGGACATGCGCGGTGCAAGGCGTCTCAAAGAGGGCAGGGAAAGTGGCAAAAGGTCTCACTGGAAGCGCCCTTATAGGTGTTGCAACGCCGCAGCAAAAGACCTAGTTTCCGCCCGATTTGACCGCCCTGGCAGGGTGGGGTCACGATACCGACGGACGGAGTGGACGGTTCGGTCCGCCGGAAAAGGGAGCAAGGGGCGTATGGATTCCACCGAAGTCAACAAACTGCTCGCCGGATTGCTCGGAACCGTTTTCGTCGTCTTCTCGGTCGGTATTGTGTCCGACGCGCTGTTTGCCTCGCCGGCGCCGGAAAAGCCCGGTTTCGCCATCGAAGCCGCCGAGCCCGCCGAGGGCGGCCCGGCAGCGCCTGCCGCCGAAGCCAAGCCGATCGCCGACCTGCTGGCGACCGCCAATGTCGAGCAAGGTGCTGCCGTCTTCAAGAAATGCCAGGCCTGCCATTCCGGCGAAAAGGGCGGCCCCAACAAGGTCGGCCCCGATCTGTGGGATATCGTCGACCGCCCGGTGGCCGAGCATGAAGGGTTCGCCTATTCGGCCGGCATGAAGGAATTTTCCAAGGGCGGCGCCGAGAAGTGGACCTACGACAACATCAACCACTTCATCACCTCGCCGAAGAAATTCGTGAAGGGCACCGCCATGGGTTTCGCCGGCCTGCCCAAGGACGAGGACCGCGCCAACGTCATCGCCTATCTACGCACGCTGTCCGACAGCCCCAAGCCGCTGCCGGCGCCAGGTGCCGCCGCCGACGCAACCGCGCCCGCCAAGCCGGCCGATGGTGCCGCCCCGGCGAAGCCGGCTGAAGGTGCCGCGCCAGCCAAGCCGCCGGCTCCGGCCGCACCCGCACCGGCGCCCGCTCAATAACCGGATATCATCTCGACGACCTTGAAAAAGCCGGGTTCAGCCCGGCTTTTTCGTTAGGAAAACCGCATAGGCGGCGACAAAGCCGCGCATGGCGGTTTTCACGAGCGCCAAATCGTCTAGATTGTCCATGAACGGGCATTGCGAAGAGGATAGTGCATGACGGTTGGCCGGACGCTTCTCAAGTCGATGCTGGCGGCAGCTCTTCTGGCGGCGGGATTGCAGACGAGCCATGCCGACGAATGGCGCACCACCTCATCGCTGATCGGCGAGTCCAAATACGGCGACCATTTCCAGCACTACGACTACGTCAATCCGGACGCGCCTAAGGGCGGCACGTTGAATTCGGTGGTGCTCGGCACCTTCGACAGTTTCAATCCCTACATCGTACAGGGATCGCCGGCCGCCGGCCTGGTCGGGTTCGGCGGCGGCCTGCTCTACGACACGCTGATGGAGCAGGCGACCGACGAAGGCAGCACCAGCCATCCGCTGATCGCGGATGCCTACAAATATCCCCCCGACTATTCCTCGGCGACCTACCGGCTCGACCCGCGCGCCAAGTGGCATGACGGCCAGCCGATCACCGTCGACGACGTGATTTGGTCGTTCCAGGTGCTCAAGGCCAACAGCCCGCAATACAGCCGCTATTTCGACAATGTCACCGATGCGGTGGCGATTTCGGACCGCGAGGTCGAGTTCCATTTCAACCAGAAGGGCAACCGCGAACTGCCCAAGATCATCGGCGACCTCGCCGTGCTGCCGAAGCATTGGTGGGAAGGCACCGATGCCAACGGCAAGAAGCGTGACGTCACCAAGCCGACGCTGGAAATTCCGCTCGGGTCGGCGGCCTACAAGATCGCCAGCTTCAAGCCGGGCTCGGAAATCATCTGGCAGCGCGTGCCGGACTACTGGGCGGCCAAGCTGCCGGTGAAGATCGGCCGCGAGAATTTCGACACGCGACGCTACACCTATATCCTCGACGACAACGCTGCCTGGCTCGCCTTCACCAAGGGCGGGCTGGAGGATATCAACCGCGAATTCAGCTCGCGCAAATGGGCAACGGCCTACAACTTCCCGGCATTCCAGGCCGGCGACGTCGTCAAGAAGGACTTCCAGACCAAGGCGCCGCAACCGATGCAGGGCTTTGCCCTCAATCAGCGGCGGCCGCTGTTCCAGGACCGGCTGGTGCGTGAGGCGCTGACCATCCCGTTCGATTTCGAGAGCATGAACCGCACCCTGTTCTTCGGCTTCAACACCCGCACATCAAGCTATTTCCAGGGCACCGAACTGGCGTCGAGCGGGTTGCCGCAGGGCAAGGAACTGGAGATCCTGGAAAAATACCGCGACAAGCTGCCACCCGAACTCTTCACCCAGGAATTCAAGCTGCCGGTCTACGATTCGCCGCAAGCGGAACGGAAGTACCTGAAACAGGCGGTCGATCTCTTCGCCAAGGCGGGCTGGGCGATCAAGGGCGGCAAGATGGTCAATGCCAAGACCGGCGCGCCGTTCAAATTCGAAATCCTCGGCTGGAACGACACCGATCAGGTGATCGCCAGCCCCTACATCGCCAATCTGCGCAAGATCGGTGTCGACGCCACTTTGCGCATCATCGACCAGACGCAGTACATCAACCGGGTCAACAATTTCGATTTCGATGTCGTCACCGGGATTCTGCAGCAGTCGGAATCGCCGGGCAACGAGCAACGCGACTTCTGGAGCTCGAAAGCCGCCGACTCGCCCGGTTCGCGCAATCTGATGGGCATCAAGGATCCTATCGTCGACGCGCTGGTCGACCGCATCATCTTCGCCACCGATCGCGACGACCTCGTCGCCGCCACGCACGCACTCGATCGCATCCTGCTGTGGAACTTCTATGTCGTGCCGCAATATCACCGCTCCGCGGTCTGGCTGGCCTACTGGAACAAGTTCGGCTTCCCGGACAAGCAGCCCGCCTATGTCGGTGCCGACATCGATTCCTGGTGGATAATTCCCGACAAGGAAAAGGCGCTGGCGGCCAAATACAGGGGCAGCAATTGATGGCGGTGCTGCCCCGCCGTGATTTCCTGGCGCTGGGCGGCGCGGCCGCGGCCGCGGCCCTGCTGCCCGGGAAGGCTTTTGCCGAAATTGCGACCGGCACCAAGCTGCATGGCCTGTCGGCCTTCGGCGATCTCAAATATAAGCCGGATTTCACGCATTTCGACTATGTCAATGTCGATGCGCCGAAGGGCGGCACCTTCAACTTCTCGCCGCCGAACTGGGGCTACAACCAGAACACCCTGACCTTCAACACGCTGAACTCCTTCACCCAAAAGGGCGATGCGCCGCCGCGCATGGAGATGTGCTTCGACGGGCTGATGGTGCGGGCGCTCGACGAGCCCGATGCCGTCTACGGCCAACTCGCCGACGGCGTGATGCTGTCGGACGACCGCAACAGCTTCACCTTCTCGCTTCGCCCCGAAGCGCGTTTCCACGACGGCTCGCCGCTGACGGCGCAGGACGCGGCCTTTACCCTCAAGCTCTACAAGGACAAGGGCCATCCCGACCTGTCGCTGTCACTGACACATATGGTCGACGCCGTCGCGCTGGATGATCGCACGCTGCGGCTTACTTTTTCCGGCAAGCAATCGGCCCGGACCGTGCTCAACATCGTCGAGTTCCCGATCCTGTCGAAGGCCTTTTACACGGCCAATCCATTCGACAGTTCGCAACTGAACCCGCCGCTCGGTTCCGGCGCCTACAAAGTCAGGCAATTCTCGGCCGGGGCATGGATCGAGTATGACCGGGTTGCCGACTATTGGGGCCGCGATCTGCCGGTCAATCGCGGCCAGAACAATTTCGACCGCATTCGCATCGAGTTCTATCAGAACCGGGCGGCTGGCTTCGAAGCTTTCAAGAAGGGCGAAATCACCTACCGCGAGGAGTTCACCTCACGCGTCTGGGCCACCGCTTATGATTTCCCCGCATTTTCCGCCGGTAAGGTGATCAAACACGAATTCCCAACGGAAAAGCGGCCGACAATGCAGGGAACCGCAGTCAATCAACGGCGCGAACAGTTTCGCGACGCGCGCGTGCGCCAGGCGATCGCTCTCTGCTTCGATTTTGAATGGACCCGGCGCAACTTCTTCTACGGTTCCTACGAGCGCTCGCAATCCTGCTTCGAGAAATCGGACTTCCGCGCCGAGGGACCGCCTTCGCCGCAAGAACTGGCCCTGCTGGAGCCGCTGCGCAGGCAGATTCCGGCAGAAGCGTTCGGCGCGGCCGTGGCTCTGCCCGCATCCGACGGCTCCGGCCGCGACCGCAAATTGCTTGGCAAGGCGGCGAAGCTTCTCAACGCAGCGGGCTGGAAACGGTCCGGCGACTTCGTCGTCAACGACAAAAGCAACAAGCTTTCGGCCGAATTCATGGTCGACGACGACACATTCGTGCAGGTCTATTCGCCTTGGGTCGCCAACATGAAGGCGATCGGCATCGACGCCACGATCCGTCTGGTCGACTCGGCGCAGTACCAGTCCAGACAGGCAACGTTCGATTTCGACCTGCTGTCGGCCGCTTTCTCGTTCAGTGCGACACCGACGCGCGACGATGTCGAGGTCTTCTTCCATTCCAGCACCGCCAACCTCTCGGGGTCACGCAACCTGCCCGGCGTCTCGAGCCCCGCGATCGACACGCTGATCGACGCCGTCGGCGCGGCAAAGGATCGTGAAACGCTGACCGTGGCGATGCGGGCGCTCGACCGGGTCTTGCGCGCGCGGTGCGATTGGATTCCAAGTTGGTTTCTGGCGAATCACCGAAGCGCCTATTGGGACATGTTCGGCTTTCCCGAACAAAAGCCCGATTTCGGCTTTCCGGTCGAGGCGCTGTGGTGGTTCGATAAGGGCAAGGCGGCAAAAATTGGCAAAGGCTGAGATGTTCGCTCAAGCAGGGCAAAAGGCCTGATGGGCGCCTATATCCTGCGCCGCATCCTTTTGATGATCCCGACGCTGTTCGGCATCATGGCGATATCCTTCGCCGTGATCCAGTTTGCCCCCGGCGGGCCGGTCGAGCAGGTCATAGCCAGGCTGACCAACCAGGGCGGCAGCGACCGCCTCGGCGGTGGTGGTGGTGGCGACGCAGGCGGCAGCGCCAATTTCGATGCCGCCAGCGATGTCAGTTCGAAATATCGCGGCGCGCAGGGCCTCGATCCCGAATTCATCAAGAAGCTGGAAAAGCAGTTCGGCTTCGACAAGCCGCCGCTCGAGCGCTTCGGCATGATGCTGTGGAACTATATCAGGTTCGATTTCGGCGACAGCTATTTCCGCGACATTTCGGTCCTCGACCTGATCCTCGAAAAAATGCCGGTGTCGATCTCGATCGGCTTGTGGATCACGCTCCTATCCTACTTGATCTCGATCCCGCTCGGCATCCGCAAGGCGGTCAAGGACGGCAGTGCGTTCGACGTCTGGACCAGCGGCGTCGTCATCGTGGGCTATGCCATCCCGGGCTTCCTGTTCGGCATCATGCTGATGGTGTTGTTTGCCGGCGGATCGTTCTGGGACTGGTTTCCGCTGCGCGGCCTCACCTCGGACAATTGGGATCAGCTGTCCTGGTGGGGCAAGATCGTCGATTATTTCTGGCACATGACCTTGCCGCTGACGGCGCTGGTGCTGTCGGCCTTCGCCACCACGACGCTTTTGACCAAGAACTCGTTCCTGGAAGAGATCCGCAAGCAGTATGTCGTGACGGCGCGCGCCAAGGGCCTGTCGGAACGGCAGGTGCTCTACGGCCACGTCTTCCGCAACGCCATGCTGATCGTCATCGCCGGCTTTCCCGGCGCCTTCATCTCGGCCTTCTTCACCGGCTCGCTGCTGATCGAGAACATCTTTTCGCTCGACGGTCTCGGCCTGCTCGGCTTCAGGTCGGTGGTCGAGCGCGACTATCCCGTGGTGTTCGCCAACCTCTACATCTTCTCGCTGCTCGGACTGTTCGTCGGGCTGCTGTCCGACCTGCTCTACACCTGGGTCGATCCGCGCATCGATTTCGAGCGGAGAGACGTCTGATGTCGGAGGCCACTGTCACCGCGGAAGCGGCACCCGCGCGGATCAAGCGGCCGTTTCTGTCGCCGCTCAACAAGCGCCGCCTGCAGAATTTCAAAGCCAACCGGCGCGGCTACTGGTCGCTGTGGATCTTCCTGGTCCTGTTCGTGCTGTCGCTGTTTTCCGAATTCATCGCCAACGACAAGCCGATCATCGCTTCCTACAAGGGCGAGATCCTGTTTCCCGTGCTGGTTGCCTATCCCGAGGAAAAATTCGGCGGCTTCTACGCCGTCACCGATTATCGCGACCCGGTCATCCAGGACGAGATCAACGCCAATGGCTGGATGATCTGGCCGCCGGTGCGCTACTCCTATCAGACCGTCAACAACGCCATTCCGGAGGCGGCCCCGGCCAAGCCGTCCTGGGAGTATGACGCCAAGACGCGATGCAACCAGTATCCGCAAGGTGCTGACGACCCGGCCTGCGTCGTCGGCAACTGGAACTGGCTCGGCACCGACGACCAGGCGCGCGACGTGCTGGCGCGCGTCATCTACGGCTTTCGCATTTCGGTGCTGTTCGGCCTGATCCTGACCGCCGGATCGGCCCTGATCGGCGTCGCGGCCGGCGCCGTGCAAGGCTATTTCGGCGGCTGGACGGATCTGCTGTTCCAGCGTTTCATCGAAATCTGGTCGGCGATCCCGGTGCTCTACCTCCTGCTCATCGTCGCCGCTATCCTGCCGCCGGGGTTCTTCATCCTGCTCGGCCTGATGCTCCTGTTCTCCTGGGTGGCGCTGGTCGGTGTGGTGCGGGCCGAGTTCCTGCGCGCCCGCAACTTCGAATATGTCAACGCGGCGCGCGCGCTCGGCGTGCCCAACCGCACCATCATGTTCCGGCACCTGTTGCCCAACGCCATGGTGGCGACATTGACCTTCATGCCCTTTCTGCTCTCGGGCTCGATCTCGACGCTGACTTCGCTCGATTATCTCGGCTTCGGCCTGCCGCCCGGCTCCGCTTCGCTCGGCGAACTGCTCAAGCAGGCGCAGCGCAACCTCAACGCGCCGTGGCTCGGCATTTCCGGCTTCATCGTCATCTCGCTGATGCTGTCGCTGCTGGTCTTTGTCGGCGAGGCGACGCGCGATGCCTTCGATCCGCGCAAGACGTTCAGATGACAGCGATGCGGATCGGCATTCAGCATGATATATTCTCGGTGAGGCAGTTCGAACGAAAATGAGCATATGCATTAATTGTCGAGATGACTGATGGCGATGGTCAATGACGGATCAGAAGCGGCAGATCCTCATATCGAACCAACGGAAGGACAGAGGTGTGAATAAGGTCATCCTTGAGCATTACCCTGCATCCAAACTCCCGGATGAACTGCGGGAGGGTATAGCTTTGAGCGCCTCGGTTAAGGTGACGGTAGAAGAGGAAGCCAAACAGCCCCTCGGCCACAAACAATTGCTTGAACTTATGCGGAATGCGCAGGCCAACGCGGCGGGAACAAGTCTCGACGAGGCTGTTGCGCGTGTTCGTGCCCTCCGCGATGAGTGGGAGGATTGATGGCCGCCTTCCGGCTTTACGTCGATACGAACATTTTCATCTACGCTTTCGAAAATAACGATGCTCTGGCAAAAAAGCTGCTTCAGCTCATTTCAATGAACGAGGGCAGAAAGCAGCCTTTCCTCGCGACAAGCGAACTCGTGCTGGCAGAGTTGATGGTTGACCCTCTGAAAAAGAGCAATGAGCCGCTTGTCGAGCTCTATGACAATGTTTCGATTGGCAACGCTTTTGTCTCGATTGGGACGGTAACTCGCGAGGTTCTCTGGCACGCAGCACAGCTTCGCTCGCAATTCATTTCTCTCAGGCTGCCGGATGCTATTCACCTTTCGACGGCGATGCATTTCGGATGCACGCAATTTCTGACTGCCGATACCAGTTTGAAGGAAGCCTATTCTATCGCACCAAATCGGCTTGTCCCTCCCCAATTGACAGCGCAAATTTCGATCATACGACCGGAGATTTCTGCCCTTGATAAAGTTATAGCGGAAATTGATACATGACAGCTTCCTTGCTCTCCGTTCGCGACCTCAGCGTCACCTTTGCGCAAGGCGGACAGCAGTCGATGGCGGTCGACCATATCTCGTTCGACATCGCCAAGGGCGAGACGGTGGCGCTGGTCGGCGAATCCGGCTCCGGCAAATCGGTGTCGGCGCTTTCGGTGCTGAAGCTGTTGCCCTACCCCAGCGCCAGCCACCCGTCGGGAAAGATCCTGTTCCAGGGCGCCGACCTGCTTGCGATGAGCGAGAAGCAGTTGCGGCAGGTGCGCGGCAACAAGATCACCATGATCTTCCAGGAGCCGATGACCTCGCTCAATCCGCTGCACACGATCGAGCAGCAGATCGTCGAGATCCTGAAGCTGCACCAGGGCATGGCCGACCGCCCGGCCAAGGAGCGCACGCTGGCCTTGCTCAACGAGGTCGGCATCCGCGATCCGCAAAACCGGCTCGATGCCTATCCGCACCAGTTGTCCGGCGGCCAGCGTCAGCGCGTGATGATCGCAATGGCGCTGGCCAACGAGCCGGAACTATTGATCGCCGACGAGCCGACGACGGCGCTCGACGTCACCGTGCAGGCGCAGATCCTCGAGCTGCTGGCCGGCTTGAAGAGCCGCAAGGGCATGTCGATGCTGTTCATCACCCACGACCTCGGCATCGTGCGCAAGATTGCCGACCGGGTCTGCGTGATGACCAAGGGCAAGATCGTCGAGACCGGGCCGACCAAGGAGATTTTCGCTAATCCCCAACATGCCTATACAAGGCATCTGCTGGCGGCCGAGCCGAAGGGCAAGCCGCCGGCCGCCAATGCCGCGGCCAAACCTGTCATGACCGGCAAGGACATAAAGGTCTGGTTCCCGATCAAGCAGGGCTTCTTCCGCCGCACCGTCGACAATGTGAAGGCGGTCGACGGCATCGATGTCACCGTGCGGGCCGGCCAGACGCTCGGCGTGGTCGGCGAATCCGGGTCCGGCAAGACGACGCTCGGCCTGGCGCTGGCACGCATGATCTCGTCCACCGGGACCATCCAGTTCAACGGCCGCGACATCAACCAGCTGACCTTCAACGCCATGCGGCCGCTCAGGCGCGAATTGCAGATCGTCTTCCAGGATCCGTTCGGCTCGCTCAGCCCGCGCATGTCGATCGCCGAGATCATCGAGGAAGGCCTGAAGATCCACGAGCCGAAACTGTCGCCAGACCAGCGCGACGACAAGGTGGCCGCCGTGCTGAAGGAGGTCGGCCTCGATCCGGCGACGCGCAACCGCTACCCGCACGAGTTTTCCGGCGGCCAGCGCCAGCGCGTCGCCATCGCGCGCGCCATGGTGCTCAACCCGCGCTTCGTCATGCTGGACGAACCGACATCGGCACTCGACATGAGCGTGCAGGCGCAGGTCGTCGACCTGTTGCGCGGCCTGCAGGCCAAGCACGACCTGGCCTATCTCTTCATCAGCCACGACCTCAAGGTCATCCGCGCGCTCGCCAACGACGTCATCGTCATGCGCAATGGCAGGATCGTCGAAGCCGGTCCTTCCCAGCAGATTTTTGAAAATCCGCAAACCGACTATACTCGGGCGCTGATCTCGGCCGCCTTCAAGATCGAGACGGCACCGGTCGGCATCGTCAGCGAGTGACTAGAGCAATTCCGGGAAAAGTATGAAACGGTTTTCCGTCCGGAATTGCGCCAAACAAATAGAGAGAGCGGCTCAGCGTTTCCATGAAACTATGAACCGGTGGCGTAAAGAGGGACTAGAAGTACAGCTATGGAAAAAGGCCGCATCCTGCTTGCCGTCACCGGCTTTCACCCGCAGCGCTGGCGCGACCTTTTGTCGGCCGAACGCGAGGTGGTGCTGGAGCCGGACGGCGCCAGCGACCCGTCGATCACCTATGCCGTGGTGTGGAAGCAGAAGCCGAACATCCTGGCGTCGCTGCCCAATCTGCGCGCCATCTTCTCGATCGGCGCCGGCGTCGACCATATCTTCGCCGACCCCGGCCTGCCCGACGTGCCGATCGTCAAGGTCGTCGCCGACAACCTCACCCAGTACATGACCGAATATGTCGTCTGGCGGGTGCTCGACCATCATCGCCAAGGTCTGCTTTACCGCTCGCAGCAGTCGAAGAAGGTCTGGCACGAGCCGCAGCAAAGGCCGGCCAGGGACATTTCCGTCGGCATCATGGGCCTCGGCAGCCTCGGCCGCGCGGCGGCCTCGGTGCTGCTATCGCTCGGCTTTGCCGTCAATGGCTGGTCGCGCAGCGACAAGGCCATGGAAGGCGTGGCGACCTATTCCGGCGAGGGCGGACTGATCCCTTTCCTCAAGGCGACCGACATCCTGGTCGTGCTTTTGCCGCTGACGCCGGACACCAAGGGCATCATCAACTATGGCGTGCTGAAGGAATTGCGGAAGCGCAACGGCCTCGGCGGCTCGGTGCTGATCAATGCCGGACGCGGCCGCCTGCAGAAGGACGCCGACATTTTGCGGGCGCTGGATGACGGCACGCTGAAGGAGGCGAGCCTCGACGTGTTCGAGGTCGAGCCGCTGCCGAAGACCAGTCCGCTGTGGCGGCATCCAAAAGTGTTCGTCACGCCGCACGCGGCGGCGACCTCCGACCCCGTTCATCTGGCGCCGATCATGCTGCGCCAGATGGACGCCTTCGAGCGCGGCGAAAAGCTCGACAATCTGGTGGACCGTAAGGCGGGGTATTAACCAGCCAGGGCGAGCTTCTTCTGCTTGTCCGGCTGGCCGCATTCGCGGCGATCGATCGACCGGTTCATGGCATCGATCTCGCCACTCGCCTGGTCGGTGTCGCGCTTGGCCTTGGAGCGCATGTCCGGCGTGAACGGGCCGAAGCCCATCGCCGGATTGGAGAATGTCGGCTTGGCCGTCGTCGGAAGTCTGTATTGCTGCGCCAGCCCGTTGCGCTGCGCCAGCAGCTGGTCGCACGGAACGCTGTCATACCGCAGGGAGGACTGGATGTTGGCGTCCTGCCGTTCCGACATCGAATTGCCGCCAACGCAGCCGGCGGTCAGCACGCAAGATGCCAAGACAATCATGTTCCAGCGCATCGACTATGCTCCTCCTGATATACCGCCCTGATCCGACCAGATCGCAAATATCAGTCGCTCATGCAAATCGGACTTTTTCGCAGCACGGATATTTGTGAGGACGGCGAGACAGCGGGCTCATGCCGCCGGCAGCTTGCCCGCCACGACGACCAGCCCGTTGACGGGTTCCCGCCGGTCTTGCCTGATCACGGTCGTTTCCAGGGACAGGACCGAAAATCCGTTGGCAGCCAGGACGTCACGCACATAGTGTTCCGCATGCGCGTAGCGGCGCGATGGCTGCAAGACAAAATCGCCATCGCCGGCCAATCTCTCGACGGAAAACGCGAACAGGCCACCGCTGGCCAGCAAGCCGGCAATCGTCTTCACAACGCCGTCGAGCGCACCGACGTAGATGAAGACATCGGCCACCGCCACCAGCTCGGCTTTCGGGCCGGCATGGACAAAATCCCGCAGATCGGCCTTATCAAGGAAATCGTAGACGCCCTTCGCACGGGCCTTTCTCAGCATCCTTGCCGAAATGTCATAACCCTCCAGCCGATCGACGATCGGCCGCAGCCTCTGCCCCATCAGGCCGGTGCCGCAGCCGAGATCGAGCGCCAGCGGGAAGCGGCCTGGCCTTGCCGTTCGAATGGCCTGATCGAGCAACTCAGGCAGCCGGTAGCCCAGTCTGTCGACCAGTGATTCATCGAAGCTCTCGGCATAGTGGTCGAACAAGGTCTCGACGAAGGCGCTGGGGAGCGCGTCGACCGCCGGCGCCTTGCCGATCAGTTGCAGGTTCAGTGCGGCGCCTTGATGATCCGATGGATCGAGTTGCAGCGACATCGTCCAGGCCCGTGCTGCCAGATCCGGCGCGCCCGCCGCCTGCTGGATCTCGCCGAGGCGAAACCAGCCCATCGCCCATTGCGGTGTCATTTCCAGCGCACCGAGCAGCAATTCCGCCGCTGCCGCGTGATCGCCATCCGCATGGAGCATCTCGGCATAGTCGGCACGGCGATCGGCGTTCAAGTCGCCGGACGAGGCCTGAAGCGGTTTCATGGCGATGGGTCCTGCCGGCGGATCGAGCCGGCGGTGCTGTATGCGGGAGTCAGCAGTCACTTACAACAGGCTTCCCGCAGCGGAATTATATCCTATCTTGGGACCATGCGCGCCAGCGACCTGCTTCATCCCCGGCCCGAGGGCCTTTATTGTCCGCGAGGCGATTTCTTCATCGACCCGGTGCGGCCGGTCAACCGGGCGTTGATCACGCATGGCCATTCCGACCATGCGCGTTCCGGCCACCGCTCGGTGCTGGCGACGCGGCAGACACTCGACATAATGGGCCTGCGCTACGGCGACGATTTCGCGGGAACGACACAAGCAGCCCGGCTCGGCGAGACGATCGACCTCAACGGCGTCGGCGTCAGCTTCCACCCAGCCGGCCATGTGCTGGGCTCGGCACAGATATCGGTCGAGCATCAGGGCATGCGCATCGTCGCCTCCGGTGACTACAAGCGGCAGAGGGACGCCACTTGCGCGCCATTCGAACCGATCCAGTGCGATGTGTTCATCACCGAAGCGACCTTCGGCCTGCCGGTGTTCCGTCATCCACCCGACACCGAGGAGATCGCTCGCCTGCTGAAATCGGCGGCGCAGTTCCCCGAACGCTCGCATCTGGTCGGCGCCTATGCGCTTGGTAAAGCTCAGCGGGTGATGCGGCTGTTGCGCGACGCAGGCTATGACAAGCCGCTCTACATCCATGGCGCACTGGCCAAACTCAGCGAATACTACCAGAGCCAGGGCATCGACCTCGGGCACCTGGAGCCGGCAACCGTCGAAAGTGGCGGTAAGGATGATTTCACCGGCGCCATCGTCGTCGGCCCGCCATCGGCCTTCGCCGACCGCTGGGCACGGCGCTTTCCCGATCCGATCTCGTGCTTCGCTTCGGGCTGGATGCGCATCCGCCAGCGCGCCAAGCAGGGCGGTGTCGAACTGCCGCTGATCATCTCCGACCATGCCGACTGGGATGAACTGACCGCCACCATCAAGCAGACCGGAGCCGAGGAAATCTGGGTGACGCATGGCCGCGAGGAAGCGCTGGTGCGCTGGTGCGAACTCGAAGGCATCGCCGCCCGGCCACTGCACCTGGTGGGGTACGAGGACGAGGGCGATTGATGGCATGAACCGCTTCGCCGAACTTCTCGATCGCCTGGTGCTGACGCCGTCGCGCAACGGCAAGCTGACCTTGCTGACCGACTATTTCCGCACCGTGGAGGATCCCGATCGCGGGCTGGCGCTGGCTGCCATCACCGGCGATCTCAACATCGCCGCGGTCAAGCCGGCGATGCTGCGCACGTTGGTCACCGAGCGCATGGATCCGGTGCTGTTCGGCTACTCCTACGACTATGTCGGCGATTTGGCCGAGACAGTCTCGCTGGTCTGGCCGCAAACGCCCGGAAACATCGCGAATCGCGAGCCGACGCTGGGCGAGGTCGTCGCGAAGCTACAGGCGGCAAGCCGTTCCGACGGGCCGAAGGTGCTAGCAGGGCTGCTCGACAGCGCCGGCATCTCGGCCCGCTTTGCCATCATCAAGCTGGTCACCGGCGGCCTGCGCATCGGTGTGTCGGCGCGGCTGGCCAAACAGGCGCTGGCGGATTTCGGCAAGGTCGATGTCACCGAGATCGAAGAGCTTTGGCACGGGCTGTCGCCGCCCTACACGGCGCTGTTCGCGTGGCTGGAGGGCAAGGCCGACAAGCCGCGGAATACGGCGATGGCATCGTTTCGCCCGGTGATGCTGTCGAACCCGGTCGGCGATGGCGATCTCGAAAAGCTCGATCCGGCGGATTATGCGGCCGAGTGGAAATGGGATGGCATCCGCGTCCAGGCGGTGGCCGAAGGCGGCATCCGCCGGCTCTATTCGCGCACCGGCGACGATGTTTCGGGCGCCTTTCCCGACCTCGCCGACGCCATGCATTTTTCGGCGACGCTGGATGGCGAGCTACTGGTCGGCGATCCCCGAGAGGCGACAGGGACATTCTCCGATCTGCAGCAGCGGCTGAACCGCAAGACGGTGACGCCGAAGATGCAGCAGCAGTACCCGGCCTTCATGCGCTGCTACGATGTGCTGCAGATCGGCGACGAGGATTTGCGCGCGCTGCCGTTTCGCGAGCGCCGCGACCGCCTCGAAAACTTCGTGAAGACGCTCGACCCAAGCCGGTTCGATCTGTCGCCGTTCGTCGAATTCTCAGACTGGCATGCGCTGGAAGAACTGCGGCGGGTACCGCTGCATCCAATCATCGAAGGTGTCATGCTGAAGCGCTGGGACTCACCCTATGTCGCCGGCCGGCCGAAAGGTCCGTGGTTCAAGTGGAAGCGTGATCCGCACACGGTGGACGCGGTGCTGATGTATGCCCAACGCGGCCATGGCAAGCGCTCCAGCTTTTATTCAGACTATACGTTCGGCGTCTGGTCGGGTGCTGAAGGCGAAGAAGAGCTGGTGCCGGTCGGCAAGGCCTATTTCGGCTTCACCGACGAGGAGCTGAGGCAGATCGATAAATATGTCCGCGACAACACGGTCGAGCGTTTCGGCCCGGTGCGCTCGGTGCGGGCCGACCGCGACAACGGCCTCGTGCTGGAAGTCGCCTTCGAGGGGCTCAACCGCTCGACCCGGCACAAATCCGGCGTCGCCATGCGCTTTCCCCGTATTTCACGGCTGCGCTGGGACAAGCCGGCCAACGAGGCCGATCGCATCGAGACGCTGCAGGCGCTGCTCGATCGTTAGCTCGCTCTTTCAGCGCCTGATGCTTTACGGCTCGACCGAAACCCGGATCTCGTAGATGTCGGCGGCCTTGCCCTGCTTGTCGAAATCGGAATTGATGGCGATCGTGCCCGCCGAGCCGGGACGCTTGTCGGGAAACTTCACATCGAACAGATATTCGTTCTGCTGCTGGCCGACCGCGTAGCGTTTGCGGCCGCAATCGCCGAGTTCGCCGAAATTGCAATCGACGGAGATCTGCGTCTCCTTGCCCTCCTCGGAGCGGGCGATGATGTCGAACACTGCATGTTTGCCGGCGAGCTTCTCCAGCACGCCTTGCCCGACGTCGAAGCTGATCGCCGAGCCGGAGGCGCCGGAACGGATGCGCAGGAACGACCCGGTATCGTCCTTCATCACCTCGGCCTTGGCGTCCGACGGGGCGCTGACATGCGACGCGTCGGTCGGCGAAAACACGTTGATCCAGTCGTGCGCCTGGTCCGCGGCACCGGGCTTTGCCGGGCCGCCTTCGGCCGGTGTGAAATCGTCGTCGTCGACGGTCGGCGGCGCTTGCGGCGGGGCGGTGTCGAGTTGCGCCTGTGTCTTGAAGACGCCGGTCTGTACGGCGAAGAACAGGCCGATGCCAACAGCGGCAAGCAGCGTCACGGTCAGGAAGATGGCGGTCAGCGGCAGGCGACGCCCCCTTATGCGCCGTTCATCGCGATCGGGCGCCACTTCCGCCGCGGCACCGGCCGGGGTCGGAGCCGACATGTCGATGGATGGGGCGTCGGGAAGGGCGGCGTCCGGCATGATGTCGGGAACGACGGGCAGCACGCGCGAGCGCGGCGCATCCGAGGCAGAGCGCGGCGTGTCGGCAGCGGATTGCACTGGCTCATCGACGGCAGCGGGTGACGGTGCCTGCTGGCCGGTCTCGACCGCAGGCGCCGAGTCCGCACCAAGCTCGATCGCCGGTGCATCGCCCCGCGGGCCGACATCCGGCACCGCCGGCAGGAACTCGGATTCGATTTCAGTGATTTTCGCCTGGATCGCCTTGCGGCGCTTGATGGCGAGTTCCACGGTCACGTCCGGATTGGCCTTCAGCGCGCGGTCGAGCGCGGAAAAAGCCGCGCGATAGACCCTTTCGCGGAATGCGCGGTCCTCGGCGTTGCCTTTCTCCAAGGCGTTCCGGATCGCTTTTTCGATCGCGTCCAAGCGGGTCCCTCTGTCCGTTCGCCAACCTTGCCGTGATCGTTAGCCGCAGGCGGCCAATCAATCAACGGGCGAGCGGCGCATTCTGCCTTGGAGAGGTGTGCAAAGTCCATTGCGGCACTGTTCCGGCAACGAAATCAGCATGTTTCATCGATTTCACGCGCCGGAGGCGTGCGCAACGCGATCTCGCGACCGATCTGCGAACGACGCGGCGGCCGGCTTTCGATGGCGGCACGAGACGCTCGCATGAATCGCCAAGTCACATCTTGAATTCACGGCCGGTTGCGTCTATCACCCCCGCATCTTGGAGGCCCTGGCCTCCCGGGCCGCTTTAGCTCAGTTGGTAGAGCACATCATTCGTAATGATGGGGTCAGGTGTTCGAGTCACCTAAGCGGCACCACTTCTCCCAAACGAACAGTCAATGGCGCCCTCAATGCGCGAAGCCTCTTGCGGCCGGCCTCTCGCTTCTTTGTCGATTGTCTCGGCTGAATGCTTTGCCGGACAGGATCGGTGTCCCTGTTGGTCCGACAGCATCTTGGTGTGGGGTGGAGGCCTCGCCTCGGGATCGAACCGAGGCTTCAGAGACTTGCCGTCTCCAGCGTAGCCGCTCCGCCACGACCCTCTCGACCTCACCGAAATCCACCCGCGATGCATCGCCTTCGCGCCCGATCGTGCTCACGACGTTCCGGCCGTCGTCGCGCTGCTGGTGCAAAGGATTGCGACACCGGCGAAGCACATCCGCCATTGTCGAGACCCTGGTTTGGTGTGAAACTCGTGGCCTCAGCATGGGAGGTCAAAATGCCCAATACTTTCAAGACCGGAGACGTCGTCAGGCTGAAATCCGGGGGCCCCAGGATGACGGTGAGCGATGGCGCGGCCTCGGGTATGTATATGTGCCACTGGTTCAACCGCGAGGGCGAAGTGTGGACCCCGCAACATGCCGGGTTCAAGCCTGAACAACTGGTTGCGGCCGAACAGTCGGACTAGGCTGAATCGACATTCATCGCATCCAGATCATTGCTGCGGCGAGATGGATGAAACTTAGGAGGTGGCGCGCGCCGTGGTTATAGCGCGTTGCGAAGCGCCTGAAGTGCTTGAGTTTGTTGAAGCATCGCTCGATGCGGTTTCGGCATTTGTAGATGAGGGATCGGCACTGATCGGGAGGGGTCGAGAGAATGACCCGACCTGGCGCGACCGGCGATGTCAGTGCTGAAGCGGCTGCTCGCCGATCAGTTCGGTCTTTCGGCCGCGGTGCTTGGCGACAAGGTGTTTCCGGAATCCGCCGCGGTGAAGCCGATGGCTAATCTCGTCACGTGAGGGCCGGCCGGCGGCCGCGTCATGTCCCCGCGCCGGAGCGGGCGCCGTTCGGAAATCCGATCAGGGGGTCCAATGGCCGGGATGCCAGCGGTGGTGGAACCAGAATCCCGGATGCCAACGACCAACCGGACATCATCGGGCGGTTCGGCACCCAATTACCCCCTGCCAACCGGCGAGCACCTCGCGCGATCCCGGTCTGGCTGCACTGCAGCAGTTTGATCCACGTCATTGCGAGTGCGGCTGCCAAGGTGTGAAATGACAAGCTGGATGGTTGTGAAAAATAGGAGATCACTTCGATGCTGATCCGCACGCTGTCTGTACTGGAATGTACGAAATTGCTGGCGGCCAATCGCGTCGGCCACTTGGCATGCGCGAAGGACGGGCAACCCTACGTCGTGTGCTTCAATTACGCCTACGCCGATAATCACCTCTATGCGTTTTCCTTGCCGGGCAAGAAGATCGACTGGATGCGGCTCAATCCCTTGGTGTGCGCCCAGGTCGACGAACACAGCCAGGGACGCGGATGGAGAAGTGTGGTTGTCGACGGCCGCTTTGAAGAACTGCCTGACCGGGTTGGCCACAAGGTTCAGCGCGATCACGCATGGTCAGTGTTGAGCAAGCACGCGGACTGGTGGGAGCCTGGCGCCCTCAAGCCTGTCATGCCTCCCGTGTCGGATAGCACCCCGCACGTGTTCTTCCGGATCCTCATCGAGCAGACGTCGGGCCGTGAAGCAAGCGAGTAGGCTGTCTCCACGGTTCGAGCGGCACGGCAAGTGACGGATCCTCCAAAACCACGGGAGCCGGCGGTGGATTGCGCCGACCCGATCGTCTTCAGCCTTTGAATCGTCAGCGCGCAATAGCGACGCAAGACGCCCCTAATCTGGTGCGGAAGACGTGGAACCGGACGGCTGCTGTTACCGTCTTCCTGAAAATGGCAACAACTCTGTGATGGGGGTGGTGTGGTTTGCCACCGATCGGCGTCAATGCGCATCGGTTCGGGTTGAGGATGGCCTCGCGATCTCCGGTCGCGAACGGGACATGTGTGGCCGATGGCAAGGGGGAGGCCGTGAATCGCGCGGGCTTGGCCCGCTTTCGGCGGACCAAGCTCACACCCAAACTCGGACAAAGTCTACCTACCCTGGAGGAGGTCCATGACAGGCGGAAAGGTCAGCAATACGCCAACCGCCAACAAGGCGAAGGAAATGGGAACTATTTTTCGCATCTCCACGTTCCTTTTGCCCCACCGACGCGAAAGGATAAACCAAGCAACCAACCAGACCACGACCGCGCTCGTGGAGACGCCGGACAGGCCGCCGGTTGGCTTATAGAATGTGAAGAACTGGTTCAGTGACGCAAAGGCATCCCCGGCCAGGGCGAAAATCCCCATCGCGGCACATCCAATTCCCGCGGCCAGGATGGCGGCCGCGCCGGGACCGGTAGGAATATCGTTAGTCCTGATAACGTTGACGTTGCTCATGATCATTGGTCCTGCTGTTCACCGGCGATGATTTCAATCATCGTGCCACCACGAACCGGAGCATATTTATTGAGGAACGCTCCGAAAGCTCCCGCTACCCCAGTCGCCACGAAAGCGACGACTGCAAAGCCAATGACGGCAGTACGGATTTCCTTCTGCCTAGCCAAAGCCGGTCCGTATTTGGCGAAGACATAGGCGACCATGGTCATGGCAATTGGCGCAAGCCAGGCCACATGTTCCTTCCATTCCATGCCCAAGCTATGCCACGCGGACGTCTTCGGGCTAGAGGTGAGCAGGAACTTCGGATAATCGGCTAGGTCGGTAACCCCTGCAGGCACGGCTGCCCGGTACCATGGATATACAATGTAAGCACCCGATAGTACCGCGCCCCAGGCAAGGATGACCATCGCCGAGAGGTAAAGCAAAAGCAATTTGTGTTCTCTGGCGCTTGGCACGGATGGGCCTCCGGGCGCGGACATTCGATAAAGTTCGGCAAGCGCCGCCGAAAACGCCAACATAAACAGCGCCCCAAACCCCATGCCATGGAATACTGTCATAAGATCGCGAAATGAGATTTCCATATTTCACCTCCTGCATCGACAGGTCTTCAATTAAACTCGATGGGGGGTGCTTCCGCTTTGACTCGGATCAATTTTCAATAATAAAGGGTTCTTGTCAGGCATTTTACTTGAAAGAGATTTTTCGGTACCGCCCATCCTGCTGAATTCCTTGGGCGCAGAAATTGATTTGATGCGGCAATCCAGCGCGATCCGCGCTTCATGTCTTTCGGCATTTCCCCGGGGAACAATTAACTTCCTGCCGGCTGAACGGTGCAATCACGTCAATGGCATGCCGTCGCTGTCCATGTTCGAGCACAGTCGCCGTGCCCCGCGCAAACAGGCATCTCCCTCTCCAGCGGCGGCCGAAACTTCATGATGCAGGGCTGTCGCCCAGCGTCGCCACCGTCTTCAGCGCGCCGTCGAGCATGTCGCCCTTCTCGTCCTTCAGCGCCATTTCGCGCAGGCGGCGGATCCAGTCGGCGGCATCCGCGCGTCCCTTGACCAGATCGAGCGCCGACAGCACGCGGTCGAATTTCGACTGGGCGCGGACATGGGTATCGCTGTAGCCCTTGATCAGCCGGCGGCAATTGAGGATCTCGGCGGCCAGCGCGTAATCCCGGGGCACATGGTCGAGAGCCAGCGCGTACCAGCGATCGAGATGGGCAATCTCGACCTTGTGGCGCAGCAGGCTGCGGCGCCAGCGGCGCAGGCCGCCGATGAACCAGAGTGCCGCAAAGCCGGCAAAACTGTCGGTGCGGATGCGGCGGCCATGATTGATGCGACGGTCGAGAAAGGCGGCGAGCTTCGGCCGGCTTTCGATGTAGCTACCCAGACCCGCCGGCAGCGTGCCGCAGAACTCCTCGATGCGTGGATGGAAATATTCGGTTACCTGCAGGATCGAGCCGTCCTTGACGCCGACCTCGCGGCGCACGCGCCTGTCGCGCGTCGAGCGTGTCTTCAGGTCGGCGACGCGGATCATGTCGTCATAGCACAGGGCGTTGGCCAGATGCTTTGCCGCGGCGATGGACAAGCCATATCCGCGATCCGGCCCATCCAGCGCGACCGCCTTGTCCAGCCGGTCGAGATACTCACGCCCGTAGGCGATGTCCTGATAGTCGACGACCTTTCGCAAGCCCCGGAGCGCCAGGTCCCGTACTGCCACCGGCAACAGATCGATGCGGGCGGCCAAGGCCTGCCAGCCTTGCAGCAGGTTTTGCGGGCCACTCACCTGTCCGGCGCCGAGGGCAGATTCGACAATCGCCGGCTCTGCCTGCTTAGGCGCTGGTGCCGCCGTGCCACGCGCGCGATCAAACGCAGCACCGAAGGCGGCGAGGCTCGCCTTGACGCCGCGGCCGCCGGCACCGATCGCCTGTTCGTAGCTCTCGCGGGTGAAAGGCAGCGCGTCGGACCCCGCCAGCGCGCCAAGCAGGCTGGCCGAGATCATCGAGCCATTGTCGGCGGCGATCTTTTCCATGTCGAAAGCGATGAAGCGCTTCGATGCGGCTTCCGCCGTCGCATGCACCTTGGAAGACGAGGCGCGGCCGTCGCCCGGCTCGATCTTTTCCGACACCGCGGCGATGCGGTGCGACGAGGCGATCAGCGTGGTTCGCTCGGGCGTGACGAAGCCGCGGATGATGGCGCGGCCGGCTTCCATCAGTTCCGCCGCGATCAGGATGTCGACGTCGCCTTGCGAGGGCGACAGCGCGAAGACCGGCAGCCGGCCGGTGTCGCGGGCCATCTCGACATAGTAGATGGTGGCGCCGGTGCGTTGGGCGACGCCGGCGACCGAGGTCGATTGCGCGACGTAGCCGTTGCGCTCCGCGACATCGGTGATCCAGTCGGCCAGCACGCCGCCGCCCTGGCCGCCGACCGCCAGCACGGCAAGCTTGATGACGTGCTCGTCATCCTGGGCGCCGGGCCGGGCGCGAAATGGCGGGACAGCGTCAAGCATCGGCGAAGGTCAGGCGCCGGCTTTCGCGGCGGCGCTGCAACAGGCCGATGGTGGCGCGGCGCACAGCTTCGAGGACGCGGTCCCAGCGGCTCGGATTGTGCACGACGTCGGCGCGATAGAAGGACGGGCACAGCACCGCCGCGTCGGCAACCTCGCCGCAATTGCCGCAGCCGACGCAGCTCTGGTCGATATGCGCCACCGGATCGTCGCGCAGCGGATCGTCGAGCGACTTGACCGACAGCGACGGACAACCCGACAGCCGCATGCAGGCATGATCGCCGGTGCAGATATCCTCGTCGACGCCGAACTTCGGTTTTATCACGCGTACGCCGCCCTTGATTGCCTTGTCGACCAGCGGCTTTTCGCGGCGCTGGCGGTTGAGCATGCATTCGGACGAGGCGACGATGACCTTCGGCCCCTTCTCCTCCGTCGTCAGCGCCTCACGCAGCGTTTCCTGCATCTTGGTCACGTCATAGGTGCGGTCGACATGGCGCAGCCATTTGACGCCCATGCCTTTCACCGCCTCGGTGATCGGATGCTTCGTCGACTTGGTCTTGTTGCCGGCGCGGGATGAGAGGATGTCCTGCCCGCCGGTGGCGGCCGAATAGAAATTGTCGACGATGACGATGACGCCGTCATTCTTGTTGAACACCGCATTGCCGATCGAGGAGGTCAGGCCGTTGTGCCAGAAGCCGCCATCGCCGATGAAGGAAATCGAACGGCGCTTGGCGTCGGGCGAATTGAACGCCGAGGCGGAAGCTGGCCCCAGTCCGTAGCCCATGGTGGTGGCGCCGAGCTCGAAAGGCGGCATGATCGAGAACAGATGGCAGCCGATGTCGGAGGCGATGTGGTGCTTGCCGAGCTCCTGCTCGACCAGTTTTGTCGCGGCAAAGATCGGCCGCTCCGGGCAGCCGATGCAGAAACCGGGCGGTCGTCCTGGAACGACATTGATCAGGTCAGCTGTATCGACGCCGTCGCCGACCTTGTTGGGGGCGCGCACTTCGCCCGGCAAAAGATGCGGCGCCTCGGCGCGCAGGAAGGCGCCGATGCCGTCGAGCATGACCTGGCCGGTGTATTCTCCGGCCATCGGCAGATGCTCCTTGCCGACCAGCCTGGTGCCGCGCCCGGCCTTGTGCAGCATCGAAGCGAAGGCCTGTTCGATGTAATTGGGCTGGCCTTCCTCGACGACGAGCACCGACTGCTTGCCCTCGCAGAACGACAGGAACTCGTCATCGATCAGCGGATAGACGGCGTTGAGCACGTAAAGCGGCACGTCGGTGTCGCCATAGGTGTCGGCAAGGCCGAGGCGCTGCAACGCGCGGATGACCGAATTATACATGCCGCCCTGCATCACGATGCCGACCGAACCATGATCCGAGCCGAAGAACTCGTTGATCTTGTTCTTGCGGATGAAATCGACCGCCTCCGGCCAGCGCTTCTGCACCTTTTCCTTCTCATGCAGGAAGGAAGCGGGTGGCAGCACGATGCGGCCGGTGTCGCGGCGTGGGGCGTCGAGTGCATCGGCGACTGTCATCGGCGGGCGCTTGTTGTCCTTGGCGATGAAATGACCATGGACATGGCAGCAGCGGATTCGGACCTGCAGCATGACCGGTGTGTTGGAAATCTCGGACAGCTCGAAGCCGTCCTCCACCGCCTTTACGATCGACGGCAGGTTCGGGCGCGGGTCGAGCAGCCAGACCTGGCTCTTCATGGCGAAGGCATGGCTGCGCTCCTGCATGATCGAGGAGCCCTCGCCATAATCCTCGCCGACGATGATCAGCGCGCCGCCGGTGACGCCGCCGGAGGCGAGATTGGCGAGCGCGTCGGAGGCGACATTGGTGCCGACCGTCGACTTAAAAGTCACCGCACCACGGATCGGGTAATGCACCGAGGCGGCCAGCATGGCGGTGGCGGTGGCTTCCGAGGCACTCGCCTCGAAATGCACGCCGAGCTCGCCCAGAATGTCCTGTGCGTCGGCCAGCACGTCCATCAGGTGGCTGATCGGCGCGCCCTGGTAGCCGCCGACATAGCCGACGCCGCATTGCAGCAGCGCCTTGGTGATGGCGAGGATGCCTTCGCCGGCAAATTCCTCACCGGCACCGAGCCGAAGCTTCTCGACTTCCTTGGCAAAAGACCGTTCGGCCATTTTCTCTTCCTTCCGTTACCGCCCAGGGCTGGCGGCGCGTAGGTCTAGATGTCGTGCTTGCGAATGTTCTTCAGCATCTTCTGCAGCGTCGCGATCAGCGCCGCGTATTCGGCATCGTCGACGTCGTCGAACATTGCCTCGAACGCGTCATGCATGGCCGGCCAGGCGCGCGTGAACTCAGCGCGGCCCTCATCGGTCAGGAACACATGGCGGATGCGGCTGTCGGTGACGCCCTGCTCACGCCGCACAAGACCTTGGCTCTCAAGCGAGTCGAGCGTCCGGCTCAAGGTCGACTGCTCGATGACGGTATAGACCGAGAGGTCGTTGACGGTGATGCCGTCGGTCACCGACAGTACGGCGAGCGTGCGCACCTGCGGGATGGTCAGCCCCTGCTTGCGGAAATCGTCGCGCAAGGTGGCGTTGTAGCGGCCCATGATGCGGTTCATCAGATAGGGGGCGAATTGCTGCAGGCCGATCTGCCCCAAGGTTGAAATGCGCTGGCGCTTTTCGGCAACCTTCTCTTCCATCACAGCCTCCCCGCCAGGAGAAAGCCGGAGCCGCCGCCAAGGCCGGCGCCCGGATGGGTCGAGGCGCCGATATGGTAAAGACCCTTGATGCCGGTCTGATGGTTGCGGCTGGTCTTGAACGGCCGCCACAGGAATGACTGGTCGATAGCAGACGAACCGCCATAGGGATCGCCGCCGACCAGATTGATGTTCATCGCTTCGAGGTCGGACGGCGAATAGGCGCGGCGGGCGATGACGCTGTCCTTGAAACCTTCGATATGACTGGCGAGGATGGCTTCCGCGCGATCGGCATAGGCCTCGCGCAGCGCGTCAGTCCACTGCCCATCGGCGGGTGCCGGCAGCTTGCCGGCGGCATCGCCCTTGATGTGGCGAGGGGCCTCGGGCAGTTGCAGCCACAGGATAGCCTTGCCCGGCGGACAGCGTGACGGGTCGAGCGCGTGCGGCTGGCCGACACAGATGGTCGGCACTTCCGGCAGCATGCCGCGCGCCGCCTCGTTGCAGGCCTTCGACACGCCATCCAGTCCCGGCGTCAGGTGCAGCAACGCCACCTTGTCGAGGCCTTCGCCGCGCCAGGCGGGCGGTTTGTCCAAGGCGTAGTGGATCTGGAAATTGCCTTTGCCGTAGCGATATTTCTGCGTCGCCTCGACATCGGCCTGGGGAGCATCCGCGCCGAGCAGCCGGCCATAGAGCTGCGTCGGCGTGACCGAGCAGACGACGCTCTTCTTCGCATGGACCGTTTCGCCCGAAGCCAGCCGCACGCCGGTGGCGCGGCCCCCGGTCAGGATGATGGAAGCAACGTCCGCTTCGGTGGAGATGACGCCGCCGCGCTCGGTGATGAGTGCCTCGAAGGCTGAAAGCAGGTTCCGCGCGCCCCCCTTGACGATTGGCGCGCCCGCCGCCTCCAGCGCGAAGGCGATCACCCTGGCGATCTGGCCAGAGAACGCATCTTCGGGACCAAGCCCGGCATGCAGCACCCAGGGTGCCCACAAAGCCCGGATGGTCTCGGACCGATAGGTGCTTTCCAGCCAGTTCCGCGCCGGCACAAGTGCCTCGCCGAGAAAGGCGGCAAGGCCGCGAGGGCCACGCCGCCAGGCATCACCGGCCAGCAGCTTCGCCATGGGATAAGACCACAGGCTGCCGCCGAGCAGGCCGAACAACAGGCCGGCATTGCGCTCGATGTTGCCGACATCCTCCGCGTGCCGGTCGCCATCGCCCGCCGCGATCGCGTTGAACGCGGCGACATTGGCGGCGCGGTCGGTGGTGAGAACGGCATGGCTGCCGTCAGGCCGCAGCACGCCGGTCGGCGTGCCGGTATGGCAGAATTCCAGCCCGTGCCGCGCAAGGTCGGCGCCGAGTGCCGCAAAGGCCGGCGAGGTGATGAACAGCACGAAGGTCGTTGCCATCACATCATGGATGAAGCCGGGCGCGGTGATCTCCTCGGTGCGCATGCAGCCGCCAATGCGGTCATTGCGCTCCAGCACGAGCACCTTGGCACCCTTGCCGCCAAGCATCGCCGCGCAGACCAGCGCGTTGATGCCGCTGCCGACGATGATGTGATCGGGGGCCTTCATTAACGATTGCTCCCCGTGGGCGGGAAGCGAGGTTTAAACGCGCGGCGTTGCATTCCTTCGCGCCGTGGAGCGCCACCACTGCACGGTTGCCACATCATCAACCCAGTTTCGCCTTTGCGCATGATCTTCTCCCGAAGACCCCACCTCGCCCTATTGCTTCGACACCAGCGCCAGCGCGCGGATCGGGCTGCCGGTGCCGTGTTCGATCTTGAGCGGCGCGGCGATCAGGATGGCGCCCTTCGGCGGCAGCTGGTCGAGATTGCAGAGGCTGGCGAGGCCGTAGCGGTTGGCCTTGTGCATCAGCGTGTGCGCCGGGAATGGCGGCTCCATGCCGCCGGCCTTGCCGGCATCCGTGCCGATCGTCTCTGAGCCCCAGCCCTTGATGTCCTTGCTGATCAGGAACTGGATGGCTTCGGCTGTCGGGCCGGGCGTATGCGGGCCGGTCTCGTCGGCGTTGAGGAACTCGGCTTCGGAACCGTTGCGCTTGTACCAATCGGTGCGCATCACCACCCATTCGCCGGCATTGATGGCGCCATGCCTGGCTTCCCACGCCTTGATGTGGTCGACGGTGAGCAGGAAATCAGGGTCGGCGGCGGCTTCCTTCGAACAGTCGATGACATTGACCGGGCCGACGAAATTCTGGGCCGGAATGGTGTCGGTGGCGCCGTCGGCATAATCCTTGCCACTGATCCAATGCTGCGGCGCATCGAAATGCGTGCCCGAATGCTCGCCAAGCTTCAGCCAGTTCCATGCCCACCACGGGCCGTTCTTGTCATAGCGGGAGATCGAGTGGATCTCGACCTTGGGCGTGTCGACGGCGAGTTCCGGCGGCAGCTTGATCAACGGCGTATCCGGTCCGAGCGGCGCCGTCAGGTCGACCACCTTGATGGCGCCTGAAAGAAGCTGGCCGGCGACTTCGCCGAGGAGTTTTTGGGTGTCCATCGTTCTCTGTTCCCTCTTTCATCTGATGATCAAGGCTCGTCTCGGCCCTTAATATCCTACTAGACGAAAACATATGCATCTGCAATTATCTTTAAGCATAAAGGAAAATGGGACCGGGGCGTGAGCGAATTCGACGCCATCTTTGTCGGGGCGGGCCACAACAGTCTGGCATGCGCCGCGCATCTGGCGCTCAAAGGCTGGAAAACCGGGATTTTCGAACGCAGCGCAACAATCGGCGGCGCCGTCCAGACGCGCGAATTCACCCTTCCCGGCTTCCGCCACGATTTCGGCGCGATGAATCTAAGCCTGTTCGCCGGCTCGGCCTTCCACCGGAAATATGCAAATGAATTGAAAGCGCAGGGGCTGGAGTTCGCGCCGGTCGCCGATTGTTTCGCCAGCGCCTTTCCGGACGGACGCTGGTTCGGCGTCAGCAACGATCTGGAAAAGACCACGGCGCGCATGGCCGCCTTCTCCGCTGCCGATGCCGCGACATGGCGCGGACTGGTTGCCGCCTTTCCGGCGGAAGCCGAGCATCTGTTCAGGTTGCTCGGTGCGCCGATGAGCGCCCGCGCGCTGGCCGGCACGGCATGGAACCTGTGGCGCAAGAAGGGCATGTCGGGGGCGCTCGATACGGGACGGCTGCTGTTGTCTTCGCCACGCGCGTGGCTGGAGGAGACTTTCGAGTCGCCCCATATCAGGGCGACGCTCGCCACCTGGGGCATGCATCTCGACTTCGCCCCCGACATCGCCGGGGGTGCCGTCTTCCCCTATCTGGAATCGATGGCCAACCAGAGCTTTGGCATGGTGCTGGGCAAGGGCGGCGCCGACACCATCATCCGCGCATTGTCGGGCATGGTGACGTCCGCCGGCGGCAAGATCGTCACTGGCGCCGAGGTGGCCGAGATCACTATTTCCGCCCGCAAGGCAACCGGTGTGAGGCTTGCTTCCGGTGAGACGCATACCGCCACCAGGGCGGTCATCGCCGGCGTCGCGCCCAAGGCACTGACCGGCAAGCTGCTGCCCGACGGTTCGGGTGACGCCGGCTTCGACACGGCGATGCGGAAATTCCGCCATGCGCCGGGCACGATGATGATCCACCTGGCGCTCGACGACCTGCCCGACTGGCGCGCCGGAGCCGAGTTGCGGCAGTTCGCCTATGTGCATCTGTCGCCGTCGCTCGATGCCATGTCGCGCACCTACCAGCAGGCGATGGCGGGGATGCTGCCGGACGAGCCGGTGCTGGTCGTCGGCCAGCCGACAGCGATCGACCCGTCGCGGGCGCCTGAAGGCAAGCATGTGCTGTGGGTGCAGGTGCGCATGCTGCCCGCCGAAATCACAGGCGATGCCGCCGGCAAGATCGCGCCCGCGCATTGGGACAAGGTCAAGGAGGTCTACGCCGAGCGTGTCCTCGACATCATCGAGGCCTACGCGCCCGGCTTGCGAAACAAGATCCTCGGCCGCGCCGTCTTCTCCCCCATCGATCTCGAGCGCGAGAACCCGAACCTCGTCGGCGGCGACCAGGTCTGCGGCAGCCATCATCTGGCACAGAATTTTTTGTTTCGCCCGGCGCGCGGCTACGCCGGCTGGAACACGCCGATCGGCAATCTCCATCTCACGGGTGCCGCGACATGGCCAGGTGCCGGCACCGGCGCGGCTTCCGGATACATGCTCGCGCAACAGCTTGGCGGGAGGTAGAGCCGAAGATTCACACAGGCGAAAAAGGGCAAGGCGCTGCTGCCCAAGAGCCTGAACAATGAACTGACGATGCCGCGCAAGGACAATAAACCAACAAGGGGAACGACCATGACAATCAACAGACGTGAATTGCTGGGATACAGTGCCGCGGCACTCGGGGTAGCCGCTGTCGGTCTGCCGCGGATCGCCAAGGCGGCCGCAGGCGAACTGACCATCGCCTACAACGTCAACCTGCCGTCCTGGGATCCGACCACCGGACCTTCGGCGGTCAACCCGACGATCCAGGGACTCTACCAGTCGGTGTTCGACCAGTTCATCCCGCAAAAGCCCGACCTGTCCTTCGCGCCGGGCCTGCTCACCGAATGGGGCTGGAACGAAGACCGCACAAAGATCATGATGACGGTGCGCGAAGGCGTGACATGGCACGACGGCTCGCCTTTCACGGCGGAAGACGTGGTCTGGTCGTTGCAGCGGGCGGGTGACGAGAAGACCGGCAACCCGATCCAGTTCGTCTGGAAGAACGTCAACAACTTCAAGATCGACGGCAACAAGATCACCGGCGACGTCGTGCAGTTCGACCCGGTGTATTTCAAATGGATGTCGTTTTTGACCGGCTACATCATGCCGAAGGCCTATTACGAGAAGGTGGGCGCCGAAGGCTTCGAGAAGGCGCCGATCGGCACTGGCCCCTACATGGTCGAAAAATTCGAGCGCAACGCCTTCCTGCGGCTGAAGGCCAACCCGAACTATTGGGGCGGCAAGCCCGCCTTCGCGAACGTGACGATCAAGTTCGTCACTGACGCGGCGAGCCGCGTCGCCGAGATCGAGTCCGGCTCCTCGCAGGTGACGCTCGAAATTCCCTATGAGGAATATGACCGGCTGATCGCCAAGGACGGGCTTGCCGGCTCGTGCAAGAACGTGTCCGATATCGGCATGATCTTCTTCAACGACATCGAGGCGATGCTGGACAAGAACGTCCGCCAGGCAGCCGTCATGTCGATCGACAAGAAGCTGCTGGTCGACCGCCTGCTGCGCGGCTATGGCCAGCCGATCGACACGCTGGAGACGCCGGAATACGCGGCCTACGATGCGTCGATCAAGGTCGAGCACAATCCCGAGAAGGCCAAGGAACTGCTCGCTGCCTCCGGCTATTCGCCGGAAAAGCCGGTCAAGTTCACCATCCAGACGACCAAGGGCTTCAAGCCCAAGGACTATGAGATGATCCAGGCGATCGTCGGCATGTGGCGCAAGGTCGGCATCGAGGCGACGATCGAGGTCTACGAGATCGCCAAGCACTACGAGCTGCGCGCCGCCGACAAGCTGGCTCCGGCCGCCTTCTACAACTGGGGCAACGCCATCGGCGATCCGACCACCTCGACCGGCTTTGCCATGTACGGCCCAAGCCCGCATTCGGTGTGGGACAGCCAGGACCTGATCGACATGATCAACCCGCTGTGGGGCGAAAAGGACGAGGCCAAGCGCATCGCCGGCTGGAAGGCTGTCGACAAATACATCGCCGAGCAGGCCTATGTGCTGCCGCTTATGCAGTATGCGCAGCCGATCGTGCATGCCAAGGGCGTCAATGTCGTCCAGCATGTGTCCGGCGCGCTGCTGCCGGCCTTGATGACCCCGGCCTGAGACAGGCGAAATGGCACGCTGTCACGAGACGGCGTGCCTTCGCCCAACTTGCGCAGGTCCCCTCATCCGGCCCTTCGGGCCACCTTCTCCCCGCTGGGGAGAAGAGACTTACTCAGCCGTCGACGGCCGGATGAGGGGACTGTTCGTTCCATCAGTCACTGAAACGCATTAGGCCTACGCCAGAATGCTTCTGCAAAGATTCATGATCCGTCTTCTGACGATGCTGATCACGCTGTTCGGCGTGGCCGTCGTCGTCTTTGTCGTGATCCGCGTCGCTCCCGGCGATCCGATCGCCATGATGCTGCCGCCCGGCGCCACGGATGCCGACATTGCCCGGCTGCGTGCGCTTTACGGGCTCGACAAGACCATCGTGCAGCAGTTCTTCATCTGGCTGTCCGGCGTCGTCAGGGGCGATTTCGGCACCTCGATCTCGCTCAGGCAGGATGTTCTGGGTCTCGTCTTCAACCGGCTGCCGGCGACGCTGGAGCTCGCCATCGTCGCGCTTGTGATGGCTGTGGCACTCGGCGGCACGACGGCGATCATCGGCGCCCGCGAACGCGGCACGGCGGTCGAGGCAGGCATCGACATCGCCAGCGGCGCGGCACTCTCCATTCCCGATTTCCTGTGGGGCCTGGTGCTGATCCTGCTGTTCGGCGTGCTGGTGCCGATCTTCGACATTTCCGGCCGGGTATCGCCGCAACTCGACCTGCCGTTCGTCACCCAGTTCTATCTGTTCGAGAGCCTATTGCGCCTGCGCCTCGACCTCACCTGGGATCTCTTGAAGCACATGCTGATGCCGGCCGTGGCTTTGGCGCTACCGCTGGCGGCGATCATCTCGCAACTGCTGAAACAGTCGCTGAAGGAGGTGCTCGACCTCGATTATGTCGTGCTGGCGCGGGTGAAGGGGTTTTCGGAAACGCAGGTCATCCTGCGCGAGGCGCTGAAGAACGCCGCCTTGCCAACGCTGACGCTGGTCGGCGTGCAGTTCACTTTCCTCATCGGCGGCACGGTCATCGTCGAACGGCTGTTTTCGTATGAAGGCCTCGGCAATATGGCGATCGACGCCGTCATCAACCGCGACCTGCCGCTGATCCAGGGCATCGTGCTGGTCTTCGCGCTGCTGTTCGTGCTGATCAACCTCACCGTCGATATGATGTACGCGCTGCTCAATCCGAGGCTGCGCCATGGATGAGGGCCGTACTCGAAGGCGTAGCGTGTCGCCGCGCTTGTGGCTTGCCGGCGGCTGGCTGCTGCTGGCGCTGCTGGCCGCGATCTTCGCGCCGCTGGTGGCGCCGCAGGATCCGCTGGCGCAGGATCTGATGCTGGAGCGGTTGCCGCCGTTCTGGATTGATGGCGCCGAGCCCGGCTATTGGCTCGGCACCGACAGCCTCGGCCGCGACCTGTTCTCCCGCCTGATCTTCGGCGGCCGCATCGCCTTCATCGCCGCTTTTGCCGCCGCCATCGCGGCGTGCCTGGTCGGCTCGACGCTTGGGCTGATCGCGGGTTATTTCGGCGGCTGGGCAGACCGCATCATCTCGCGCATCGTCGATGTCTGGATGGCGTTTCCGCCGGTGCTGTTCGCCATCCTTCTGGTGGCCGTGCTCGGCACCGGCCTGAGCTCGGTCATCCTCGCCATCGCCATCATCGACTGGACGCGTTTCTGCCGGGTGATCCGTGCCGAAACCATGGGCCAGTCGCGCATGGACTATGTCGAGAATGCCCGCATCGCCGGCTATGGCCGCATCGGCATCATGCTGCGCGAAGTGCTGCCCAATGTGGTGCCGTCGATCGTCGCGCTGCTGTCGCTGGAAATGGGCATCGCCGTCATCGTCGAGGCGATCCTGTCCTTCGTCAATCTGTCGATCTCGACCGACGACCCGACCTGGGGCGGCATCATCGCCGAGGGCCGGCTGTCGATCCATCAGGCGTGGTGGGTGCTGGTGTTCCCGCTGGTCACGCTGATCCTGACGGTGCTGTCTTTCAGCCAGTTCGGCGAGGCGCTGAAGACGCGCTTCGACCCGGTGCTGCGATGAGCGCCTGTCTCGAGATCAGGGATCTGAGCGCCGTGCTGTCGAACGGCCAGCGCGTGCTGCGCTCGGTGTCGCTTTCCGTCCAGCCCGGCGAGGTCCGTGCGCTGGTCGGCGAGAGCGGCGCCGGCAAGACGATGATCGGCAAGGCGGTGCTCGGCGTGCTGCCGTCGAGCGTGCGCATTGTCGAAGGCGACATGCTGCTCGAGGGCGAAGATCTCGGCAAGCTCCAGCCCAAGGCGCGGCGCACGCTGATCGGTGCGCGCACGGCGCTGATCCCGCAGGACCCGCTGACCGCGCTCAATCCGTCGCGGCGTATCGGCTCGCAGATGACCGACCGGTTGGTGCGCATTCTCGGCTGGAGTGGCGAGAGGGCCGATACCCGCATTCGCCAACTGCTGGACGAGGTGCAGATCCGCGACCCCGACCGCGTGCTGAAAAGCTATCCGCACGAGCTTTCCGGCGGCATGCGCCAGCGCGTGCTGATCGCCGCCGCCTTCGCCGCCGAGCCGCGGCTCATCGTTGCCGACGAGCCGACCACGGCGCTCGACGTCACCGTGCAGAAACAGATCCTGCGCCTGATAGCGCAGTTGCAGCGCGAGCACGGCACGGCGATCCTGTTCGTCACCCATGATCTCGGCGTCGTCGCCAAGATCAGCCAGAAAGTGTCGGTGCTCTATGCCGGCAAGGTGGTCGAGGAGGCCGAAACGGCTGCCCTCTTCGCCGCCCCGCAGCACCCCTATACGCGAGCGCTGATGGCCGCCACGCCGCGCTACACCGACCCGTTCGCTTCGCTGAAGCCAGTGGACGAGGCGGTACTGGCCGGACTGGCCACGGAGATCACGGCCGCCGACCAGGCCTGGAGGCGGCCGCATGGTTGAGCCGCTGTTTTCCGTGCGCGGGCTGAAGGTCGCCCTGCCCGACATGACGCGTAAGCCACTGATCGGCCGCGCGCCCTTGGCCGAGATCCTAAAAGGCCTCGATTTCGATCTGCCCCGGGGATCGGTGACCGGCATCGTCGGCGAATCCGGATCGGGAAAATCGACACTCGGCCGCGCGCTGGTGCGCCTGCTGGAGCCCAGCGCCGGCAGCATCAGCTTCGACGGCCGCGATATCACCCATCTGCCTGAGGCGGAGCTCAGGCCGCTGCGCCGCGATATGCAGATGATCTTCCAGGATCCGATGTCGTCGCTCAACCCGCGCCGCACCATTGCCAGCATCATCGCCGCGCCTTTGAAGCTGAATGGGCTTGGCGATAATCTGAAGGCGCGAGTCGCAGAAGCGCTGCAGCGTGTCGGCCTGCCGCAGAGCTTCGCCAGCCGCTACCGCCACGAACTGTCGGGCGGCCAGCGCCAGCGCGTCGGCATCGCGCGCGCGTTGGCGCTGTCACCGAAATTCGTACTGGCCGACGAGATCGTCTCCGGCCTCGACGTGTCGACACAGGCGCAGATCCTGACGCTGCTGGAAAAGCTTGCCGCCGAGATGGGCCTGACCGTCGCTTTCATCAGCCACGATCTGTCGGTCATTCGGCGGTTGTGCCAGCAAGTGATCGTCATGCGCGAAGGCGTGATCGTCGAAGCCAGCGCCACCGACGCCTTGTTCGACAATCCTCGGCAGGCCTACACGCGCGACCTCATCGCGGCCATTCCCCTGCCCGAGATCGATCCGGGTTGGCTGGACATTCCTTCTGCCGCCAGAGCCTCGACATGAATGCAAACGCACGCCGGAAAGCGGGCTTTGGACGTGCGACCGCAATGACTTGGTCCCGCCAATGGAGAGGACTGACATGAAGACGATACTTCGAAACACAACACTCGCGGCCTTTGTCCTCGGCAGCGCCGGCATGGCCGCCGCCAGCTCGATCCCCGGCATGCGCGGGCATGATCACACCGGCATCACGGTTCCTGACATGAAGCAGGCGGTCGACTTCTTCACCGGGGTGGTCGGCTGCAAGAAGGCGATGTCGTTCGGCCCGTTCGCCGACGACAAGGGCACTTTCATGCAGGATCTTCTGGGTGTCGATCCCAAAGCGGTGATCGAGCAGGTCACCATGGTGCGTTGCGGCTATGGATCGAACATCGAGCTGTTCAAATACACAGCGCCCGACCAGAAGGACCTGACGCCGAAGAACAGCGACATAGGCGGCTTCCACATCGCCTTCTATGTCGACGATGTCGCCGCCGCCAAAGCCTATCTCGACGCCAAGGGCGTGAAGACGCGCATGGGACCATTGCCGGTCAAGGAAGGTCCGGCCTCCGGCCAGACCATCCTCTACTTCCAGGCGCCGTGGGGGCTACAGCTGGAAGCGATCAGCTATCCCACGGGCATGGCGTACGAGCAGAATGCCGAGACAGTTTTATGGAGCCCAAAGAACCCGGAAAAATGATGGGACCGCGTGCTTGGGGATGTTCCGCAAGCACGCCACACAAATGCGACGTTGAATCATTTCGATATGAAACTTTAAGCTTGAAATAATTTGCCGCCAGCGCGATACTGAAACCAGCAAGCGAAGAGGAGATCGCAGACATGAAGGTTGCGGTTCTCGGCGGTGGACCAGCCGGCCTTTACTTTGCCATTTCGATGAAACTCAGGGACGCCGCGCACGAGGTGACGGTGTTCGAGCGCAACCGCGCCGACGACACGTTCGGCTGGGGCGTCGTGCTGTCGGCCGAGACGCTCGACAATTTGTCGAAGAATGATCCGGTCAGCGCCGTCTGGATCAAGAAGCATTTCGCCTATTGGGATGACATCGCCGTCATCCATGACGGCGTACGCACGGTTTCGACCGGACATGGCTTTTGCGGGATCGGCCGCAAGCGGCTGCTCATCCTGTTGCAGCGCCGAGCGCGAGAACTCGGCGTCAAGCTCATGTTCGAGACCGACATTGCCGATCCCCGACCTTACATGGAAACGCATGATCTGGTGGTCGCCGCCGACGGGTTGAATTCCAGGGCGCGCAACAGCTTCGTCGACATCTTCAAGCCCGACATCGACACCCGCAAATGCAAGTTCGTCTGGCTGGGCACGCAACAGAAATTCGACGACGCCTTCACCTTCATCTTCGAAAAGACCGAGCATGGCTGGGTGTGGGCGCACGCCTACCAATTCGACAGCGACACCGCGACGTTCATCGTCGAGTGCAGCGAACAGACCTGGGCTGCCTTCGGCTTCGGTGCGATGTCGCAGCAGGAATCGATCGCCACCTGCGAGCGTATCTTTGCGAAGCATCTCGGCGGCCACGCGCTGATGACCAACGCCAACCATATCAGGGGCTCGGCCTGGATCAATTTCCCACGCGTGCTGTGCGAGCGCTGGTCCTACAAGAATCTCGCACTGATGGGCGATGCGGCGGCGTCAGCGCACTTCTCGATCGGCTCCGGCACCAAGCTGGCGCTGGAGAGCGCCGTGGCGCTGGCCGAATATGTCGAAACCGAACCCGACCTCGACGCCGCCTTCCGCAAATACGAGGATGCCCGCCGCACCGAGGTGCTGAAGCTGCAATCGGCGGCGCGCAATTCGCTCGAATGGTTCGAGGAGGTCGAGCGCTATCTCGGCCTCGATCCGGTGCAGTTCAACTATTCGCTTTTGACCCGCTCGCAGCGCATCAGCCACGAGAATTTGCGGCTGCGCGATGCCGAATGGCTGGGGGGCGCGGAAGAATGGTTCCAGCGCCAGGCGGGCGCCGGCGGCATGCGCCGCGCGCCGATGTTCGCGCCTTTCAAGCTGCGCGATCTGAAGCTGCAAAACCGCGTCGTCGTCTCGCCGATGGCGCAGTACAAGGCTGTCGACGGCTGCCCGACCGACTGGCATTTCACCCACTACGCCGAGCGGGCCAAGGGCGGTGCTGGCCTCATCTATATCGAGATGACCTGCGTCAGCCCGGAAGGGCGCATCACGCCCGGCTGTCCCGGCTTCTATGCGCCCGAACATGAGGTGGCGTGGAAGCGGCTGGTCGATTTCGTCCACATCGAGACCGAAGCCAAGATCTGCGCCCAGATCGGCCATTCCGGCGCCAAGGGTTCGACTCGGCTCGGCTGGGAGGGCACCGACGTGCCGTTGACCTCCGGAAACTGGCCGGTGATCGCGGCATCGGCCGTGGCGTGGTCGCCGCAGAATCAGGTGCCGAAGGCGATGGACCGCGCCGACATGGACCGCGTGCGCGACGAATTCGTGGCTTCGGCCGAGATGGCCAATCGCTGCGGCTTCGACATGCTAGAAATCCACGCCGCGCACGGCTATCTCCTGTCGTCCTTCATAACGCCGGTCACCAACCGGCGCACGGATAAATACGGTGGTTCGCTGGAAAACCGCATGCGCTATCCCCTGGAAATCTTCCGTGCGGTACGCGCCGCCTGGCCGGCGGAAAAACCGATCTCGATGCGCATCTCCGCCAACGACTGGCTTGGCATCGAAGGCGTGACGCCCGCCGACGCGGTCGAGATCGCGCGGCTGCTGCATGAGGCAGGCGTCGACATCTGCGACGTCTCGGCCGGTCAGACCTCCGCATTGGCAAAGCCGGTTTATGGCCGCATGTTCCAGACGCCGTTTTCCGACCGTATCCGCAACGAGGTCGGCATGGCGACGATGGCGGTCGGCAACATCTACGAGCCGGACCACGTCAACTCGATCCTGATGGCCGGCCGCGCCGATCTGGTGGCGCTGGCACGGCCGCATCTCGCCGATCCCTATTGGACGCTGCATGCCGCGGTTACGCTCGGCGACCGTGGCGTCAAATGGCCGGATCCCTATCTGCCCGGACGCGACCAGCTCTACCGGCTGGCCGAGCGTGATGCTGCCGCGGGGCTAAAAGTATGAGTGCTTTTCGCTTGCTACGTCGACGCTGTACCCCCACCCCTAGCCCCTCCCCACAAGGGGGAGGGGGACTATGTTGCGTTCGACCCAGCGGAAACCGCATAAGTTTGCGATCGATAGGTGCTGCCTTCTCTCTCCCCCTTGTGGGGAGGGTTAGGGGTCGAGGTACTTGGCGCCAAGTTTCGAGGATTGGCACATGATCGCGGGCAAGCATGCGCTGGTCACTGGCGGCGGCTCCGGCCTTGGCCGGGCCATCGCGCTAGCGCTGGCGGATGCCGGCATCGACGTCACCATCTGTGGCCGGCGCGAGGCGGAACTCGCCAAGGTGGCCGGCGAAAGCGACCGCATTTTCGGCACTGCCGCCGATGTCACCGATGAGGCGGCAATGGCGTCGCTTTACGAGACAGCGCAAGCCGCACGAGGGCCCTTCGACATCGTCGTCGCCAATGCCGGCATGGCCGGCAGCACGCCGGCGCACAAGACAACGCTTGCCGACTGGCAGCGGACGCTCGACGTCAATCTGACCGGCGCCTTCCTGACGGTGAAGCCGGCGCTGGCCGGGATGGCCGCGCGCAAGGCGGGCCGCATCGTTTTCATCGCCTCGACGGCCGGACTCAAGGGCTATCCGTATGTCGCGGCTTACGTCGCGGCCAAGCATGGCGTCGTCGGCCTGATGCGGGCGCTGGCGGCGGAGACTGCGAAATCCGGCGTCACCGTCAATGCCGTGTGCCCGGGTTTTGTGGAAACCGAGATGCTGGAGGAGTCCATCCAACGCATCATCGAAAAGACCGGCCGCTCGGCCGAGCAGGCGCGGTCGAGCCTCGCCTCGACCAACCCCCAGGGCCGCTTCATCCAGCCGCGAGAGGTCGCCGCCGCCGTGCTGTGGCTGTGTGGCGACGCCGCCCAATCGATCACCGGACAGGCAATTTCCATCTCAGGAGGCGAAACATGGTAGCCGGCCCCCTGCCCGCGCCGTCGGGACCCGGCAAGGACCGCTTGCGTCTGTGGATCAGGCTGCTGCGTGCCTCGCGCACGATCGAGGCCGAGCTGCGCGAGCGCCTGAAGAAGGAATTCAACACGACGCTGCCGCGCTTCGATGTGATGGCGGCCCTTTATCGGGTGCCGGAAGGCATGCTGATGAGCGACCTGTCGCGCTTCCTGCTGGTCTCCAACGGCAACGTCACGGGCATTGTCGACCGGCTGGTTTCGGAAGGGCTGGTGGCACGCGCGAGGCGCAATGGCGACCGCCGCACGTCGATGGTGCGGCTGACCGAGGAAGGCACGCAGGCCTTTGCCACCATCGCCGCGGCGCATGAAGGCTGGATCGGCGAATTGCTGGGCAAGGTCAGCGAGGACGACGCGCGCCGGCTGACCGGTATGCTGACCTCGTTCCGCAGCAATTGGGAGGGACGCGAATGACCGAAATGGCCGGGCGCAAGCCGAAGCATTTCATCTGGGAGGTCGAGGGCAGGATCGCAAAGGTCCGGCTCGACCGGCCTGAACGCAAGAACCCGCTGACCTTCGACAGCTATGCGGAGTTGCGCGACACGTTCCGCGACCTCGTCTATGCCGACGACGTCGACGCAGTGGTGTTCCTCTCCAATGGCGGCAATTTCTGCTCCGGCGGCGATGTCCATGACATCATCGGCCCGCTGGTCAAGATGGACATGAAGCAGCTTCTTGCCTTCACCCGCATGACCGGCGATTTCGTCAAGGCGATGCTGAATTGCGGCAAGCCGATCATTGCGGCGGTCGATGGCGTCGCGGTTGGCGCCGGCGCCATCATTGCAATGAGTTCCGATATCCGCATCGCCACGCCGGAAGCCAAGACCGCGTTCCTGTTCACCCGCGTCGGCCTTGCCGGCTGCGACATGGGCGCCTGCGCGATCCTGCCGCGCATCATCGGCCAGGGCCGCGCCGCCGAACTGCTCTACACCGGCCGCACCATGACGGCGGCGGAAGGCGAACGTTGGGGCTTCTACAACAGGCTGGTCGATGCCGCGGCGCTCGAGGCCGACGCGCTCGACATGGCGGCGCGCATCGTCTCCGGCCCGACCTTCGCCCACGGCATCACCAAGACGCAGCTCAACCAGGAATGGTCGATGGGCCTCGACCAGGCGATCGAGGCGGAAGCACAGGCGCAAGCGATCTGCATGCAGACCCGCGATTTCGAGCGCGCCTACAAGGCGTTCGTGGCCAAGGAAAAGCCGGTGTTCGAGGGGGATTGATGACGGTAGGTTTGCGCCCAGGCACCCCCCTCTGTCCTGCCGGACATCTCCTCCGACAGGGGGGAGATCGGCTGCACGTTTTATTTTCGCCAATCTCCAACATTGTCAGGTCGAAGCCGTCGGCAAGGCTGCCAATCTCCCCCCTTGCGGGGGAGATGCCCGGCAGGGCAGAGGGGGGTGCGACGGATCGCGACGAAAACCGAGGGCGCACCAATGCCTGACCGCTCCTTCCTCTCCTGGCCGTTCTTCGAGGATCGCCATCGCGAACTGGCCGAACGTCTCGAGACATGGTGCTCAAAAAACCTGCCGGTCGATCACCATGATGTAGATGCCGCCTGCCGCGAGCTGGTCACTAAGCTTGGCCGGGACGGCTGGCTGAGGCCTACGGCTCTCGACACCGACAATCCGGGACCACTCGACGTCCGCACTTTGTGCATCACCCGCGAGACGCTCGCCCGCCATGACGGGCTGGCCGATTTCGCCTTTGCCATGCAAGGGCTCGGCACCGGCGCGCTCAGCCTGTTCGGCACGCCGCAGCAGCAGCAGTGGCTGGCAAAGACACGCGCCGGCAAGGCGATCTCAGCCTTTGCCCTGTCGGAGCCGCGCTCTGGGTCGGACGTCGCCAATACGGAAATGACGGCGACCCGTGACGGCGAAAGCTATGTTCTCTCCGGCGAAAAGACCTGGATCTCCAATGGCGGCATCGCCGATCTCTATGTCGTCTTTGCCCGCACCGGCGAGGCGCCGGGCGCCAAGGGGCTCTCCGCCTTCCTCGTGCCGGGCGACGTCAAGGGTCTTGGCATTGCCGAGCGGCTGGAAGTGATCGCGCCGCATCCGCTGGCGCGGCTGTCTTTCGACCAGGTTCGCCTGCCCGCCTCGGCGCTGATCGGCAGACCAGGCGACGGCTTCCGCATCGCCATGTCGGTGCTCGACGTGTTCCGCTCGACCGTCGGTGCGGCGGCACTCGGCTTTGCCCGCCGTGCGCTGGATGAAAGCATCAAGCGCGTGGGCGAACGCAAACTGTTCGGCGCCCCGATGGCCGAACTGCAGATGGTGCAGGGCCATATCGCCGACATGGCGCTCGACGTCGATGCAGCAGCCCTTTTGGTCTATCGCGCCGCCTGGACCAAGGACATGGGGGCCGCGCGGGTGACGCGCGAGGCGGCCATGGCGAAACTATACGCGACGGACCACGCCCAAAGCGTCATCGACAGGGCAGTGCAGCTGCATGGCGGCGACGGTGTCCGCAAAGGCCATATCGTCGAAAGCCTGTATCGCGAGATCCGCGCGCTGCGCATCTATGAGGGTGCCTCCGACGTGCAGAAAGTGGTGATTGCGCGGCAGGTGATGGGCGCGGCCTGACGGTAGGAAATTGACGAGCGATTTCGAGACTTGGTTTTTGGGTACCGGGAGGTTTTGAATGCACACGATTCTGCAGCCGGAAGGCTGGGCAAAACCCGTCGGCTACGCCAATGGCGTCGCGGCACGCGGGCGGCTCGTCTTCGTTGGCGGACAGGTCGGCTGGAACGGCCAATGCCAGTTCGAGACCGACGATTTTGTCGGCCAGGTGAAGCAGACACTTCACAACATCGTGGCGGTGCTGGCGGAAGCCGGCGCGGGGCCGCGGCACATCACCTCGATGACCTGGTATTTCACCGACAAGGCCGAATACCTCGCCAACCTACGGGGGATCGGCGAGGCCTATCGCGAGGTGATCGGCCGGCACTTTCCGGCGATGGCCGCCATGCAGGTAGTGGCACTGGTCGAGGACCGCGCCAAGGTGGAGATTCAGGCGACCGCCGTTATCCCGGAGTAAACGCTCATCACTTCGTCATCCACGGGCGGCGCAGGAGCGAAGCTCCGTCGCGGAGACCCTGGGATGACGACGTCGGGAAGGCTTCGGCTAAATCCGAATGTTCGCGATAATCATCGAAGCTGACGATGAAATCCTGGCTGCCACAGGGTAGCTGATCCCTGAGCACCACCACTATTCGCGCAGGCCCGCCTGTCTCAATATCGGCAGCACGTGATCGCAGAAATAGGGCAGCTCCTGCGTGTAGTTGACGAAGGACAGCGCAATGCCCTGATAGCCGTGTCCGGCAATGGCGACCATGTCGGCGGCGATCGTCTCCGGCGTTCCAATCAGCGGGTAGGTGCCGGCGCCGCCGGCGAAACGCTGTCGGTAGCGGTCATACGCATGCGGGTCATGCGATTGCGAGAATTCCTTCTTGCTCGCCATATGGGCATCGACCGCAGCATGGTCGGCCATCTCAACCGCGTAGCGCGTATAGTAGGCCTGCGCCTCTTCCATCGTCGGGCGGCAGACGACATGCGCCACGGTGTAGACGCCGACATCCCGGCCCGCCTTGTCGGCCCGCTCGCTGATATCGGCGACATGCTTGCCGGCATCGCTCATCTCGGAAAAGGTCGTGAAGAGATAGTCGCATCGGGCGGCGGCGAAATCCCGGCCCGGTCCGCCGAAAGCGGCGTTCATCGTCACCGGGCGCGGAACCTGCAGGCTGGCCGGCCGGCTGACGGCTTCCTTGAGGCGATAATAGGTGCCTTCATAGTCGAGCGGCTCGGCCGAGGCATAAAGCTTTTCGAGGATCTCGATCCATTCGGCCGCTTGGTCGTAGCCCTTCTCGACCAGGGGCGTACCGAACATGCCGAATTCCTTCGGGTTCCAGCCGCAGACGATGTTCAAGCCGGCGCGGCCCTGGCTGATATGGTCGACCGTCGCCAGCGCCTTGGCGGCATAGAGCGGATGCACCAGCGGCACGTGCACGGTCATAAACAGGCCGATCCGATCGGTGGCCATGGCAAGGGCCGCCGCCCAGGTGAAGGTCTCGAACGACCATTCGCGCACCTTGTTGCGGCCGCCGAAGCCGCGCCAGCGCGCGATCGGCAGCATGAACTCCAGCCCGGCACGGTCGGCAATCCGCGCCGCCGCCAGATTGTCCTGCCAACTCGCCGTCCAGCGTTCCGGCACATCGGTGATGGCAAGGCCGCCGTCGGCATTGGTCGAAAACACGCCGAGCTTCAGCCTGTTCGGGCCGTGCAAGGGATGTGGTTTGTTCATGTCGCGACCTCCCGGCGAAGATCGCACGCTACGGCTCCGCAAAAATATTTCAAGCATGAAATAGCTTCGCCTTGCGATGGTTTGCGGATATTGATTTGGACAGGACGAAAAAGGGCATGGGCGTTCTCGAGGCTGGTGCGGCCGAAGGTTCTTTCTACGACGCGTAGCCGAACTTGCGCGACACAAGCACGGCCAAGGGCGTATCGGCCGGGCAACAATCCGGTCAAACTTTTTAAGCTTAAAACTTTCGCCTTGAAAACCGCGGCACTTTGGATAAGCATTCCAAAATCGATGGCGATTGCCGTGCCGGAGGGGCTTGCTTGCCAGTCCATCGTGGTGGGAGGGGTTTCAGTCCTTGTCGTTCATAGTGCCCCAGTCATCGTCTAGCGCGCGCTATGCCTTCGATGGTGCGCGCGCCCAGATCCGCGACCTGCACACCGAGAACATCGCCACGGCCTTCCTGCGGATGTGCGTCTGCCGTGAACGTGACCAGATAGCGACCGCGCTCGACCGCATGGTCGCTGCCATGAATTGACGCCCTGCCTGAAGCGGGGCGGCAAAAAACCGTGCGGGAGCAACCCGCCCGATCAACAACAGAGGGAACACAGATGAGCTTCACTCGCCGCAAATTGCTTCTTCTCGCCGCCGCAATCGGCATCGCCGCCAGCCCCGCCACCGCCTATGCCGCCGATGTGCTGAATGTCGGCGCCTACCCGACCAATCCGCCGTTCGAATACAAGAACGAGAGCGGCACCTTCGAGGGCTTTGAAGTCGACATCGTCAACGAAGCGGCCAAGCGCATCGGCATGACCACCGACATCGCCGATCTCGGCTTCCAGGCGCTGTTCGCCGCCACCACGTCGAAGCGCATCGATGTCGCCATCTCGTCGATCACCATCACGGCGGAGCGGCTGAAGTCGCAGTCGTTCACCCAGCCCTATTATGATTCAGACATGGGCATCGCCACCAAGACCGACAGCGCGATTAAGGCCGAAGCCGACCTCAAGGGCAAGATCGTCGGCGTGCTGTCCGGCTCGACAGGCGAGACCTGGGTCAAGGCGCATCAGGAAGCCGACGGCTTCAGCGACGTAAAGGGTTATGATACGCAGCAGAACCTGCTGCTCGACCTCAGCGCCGGACGCGTCGATGCCGCCGTCAGCGACATTCCGGGCATGGAATATTCCTTCACCAAGATGAAGGACCTGGTCGTCAAGGAACGCATCAAGACCGGCGAACAATACGGCCTGATGCTGACCAAGGACCACCCGCTGCTCGACAAGCTGAACGACGCGCTGACCGCGATGAAGAAGGACGGCACGCTGGCCGCGATCCACAAGAAGTGGTTCGGCAGCGACGCGCCCGCCGACTCTTCGACCATGAAGGAAATGCCGCTGCCGAAGGCCTGAGCGGCAATGCATTGACATCGTGCCGGCTTTCCAGGCCGGCACGATTCATTTCACGCCCTGGCGCCGGCTTCCGCCGCAGACACCCCGCCGTCGGTGAGGTCAATTGATTTTAACGCGAGCATTCTTTGCTCTGGGGTTCGGGAACGCTCCTATGTCGCTGCTCGACACCTTCTTCAACCCCGATGTCATCATGTCCAGCCTGCCGGCGCTGCTGCGCGGCTTCCTGAACACGCTGCTGCTCGGCATTCTGAGCATCGGCATCGGCATCCCCATCGGCCTGGTGATCAGCCTGGTGCGACTCTATGCGCCGAAGCCGCTGCGCTGGCTCGCGGTCGGCTACACCGACATCTTCCGCGCCCTGCCGGTGCTGGTCGTGCTGATCCTGATCTACTACGCGCTGCCCTTCCTCGGCATCCGCCTGTCGTCCTGGGCATCGGCGGTGACTGCCTTCGCCTTCATCATGTCGGCCTATTCGGCGGAAGTGTTCCGTTCCGGCATCGAAAGCATTCCGCGTGGCCAGTTCGAGGCGTCGCAGGCGCTTGGCCTGCCGTTCCTGCTGACCTTGCGCAAGGTGGTGCTGCCGCAGGCGATCCGCGTCGTCATCCCGCCGATGACCAGCAACTGCGTCTCGATGTTCAAGGACACCTCGCTCGCCTCCACCGTGGCGCTGCCGGAACTGCTCAAGGAAGCGACCAACGCGCAGTCGCTCTATGCCAACCCCTCGCCGCTGATCGGCGCGGCGCTTGTCTATCTCATCTTCCTCTGGCCGATGGTCCGCCTCGTCAGCCTGCTTGAAGAGCGCTTCAAGACCGAAAAGAAGCGCTGACCTCGCCAACCGATCCCTCCAAGTCCTTCGCAGGAGCCTACCCGTGAACAAGCACCAGACCGACAATGCGAGCGCAACCGCGTTTCCCGTCCACACCATCCGCGCCATGTTCCCCGCCTTGCAACGGGCCGGCGATTTCATCTTCTTGGATAATGCCGCAGGCGCCCAGATCCCGCAGAGCGTACTCGACGCGGTGACCAACCATCTGGTTTCGCACAATGTGCAGCGCGGCGGCCGCTATGGCCGCAGCGTCACCGTCGACCAGTCGGTCGCAGATGCCCGGACAAGCGTCGCGCTGCTGATCAACGCTTACAGCCCAGCGGAAATCTGCTTCGGCATGAACGCCACTTCGTTCATCCGCCTGGTCAGCCTCGGCATCGGCCAGATGCTTCAAGAGCGCGACGAGATCGTCATCACCGACATGGACCACGACGCCAACATCGCGACATGGCTGGCGCTGGAGTCCGCTGGCGCGAAATTCAAATGGTGGCGGATGCGCGAGGACGGCAATCTGCATGTCGACGATCTGCGCCCGCTCGTTTCCGACCGCACCCGTCTGGTCGCGTGCACGGTGACCGCGCACTCGATCGGCTCGATCGTCGATGTCGCCGAGGTGGCCAGGATCGCGCACGCGGCCGGTGCCGAGGTGTTCCTCGACTGCGTGCATTACGGGCCGCACGGGCTGATCGACGTGCAGGCCTGGGACTGCGACTATCTCGTCTGCTCCGGCTACAAGAATTTCTCGCCGCATATGGGCTTCCTGTGGGGCCGTTTCGAAACGCTGAAGCGGCTGCCGACCTTCCGCGAGGATTTCATCCCCGACGAGCCGCCCTACAAGGTCGAGGCGGGCACGTTCATCTACGAGAACGTCTCCGGCATGGATGCGGCCGTGCAGTATCTGGAACTGATCGGCCGCAATCTTGCGCCCTCCAACAACCGCTCGCGGCGCGACAACATCGTTGCCGGCATGAGCGCCATCCGCGACTACGAGCTGGTGCTGGCGCGCGAGATGCTTGCTGTGCTGAAAGGTTGCGGCGCGACCATCTATGGCGTTGCCGACGAGGCCCGCATTGTGGAACGGGTGCCGACCTTCTGCTTCAACATCGGCAAACTGTCGCCGCAGCGGATCGTCGAGGAAATGGCCGAGATGCAGATCGGCATCCGCGACGGCCACATGTACGCGCCGCGACTGATGAAGCGCCTCAATCTCTCGATGGACAGCGGCGCCATCCGCGCCTCGCTGGTCCACTACAACACGGTCGATGAGATCCACCGCTTCGGCGAAGCGCTGCGCACCATCATCGCCAAGCTGTCGTGAGGCGGCCACTCCAGCGTCGTCATCCTGAAGCGAAGCGACGCGGCGAAGGCCCTGGGACGACGAAGAGACGTCAAGCCGCCTTCTTCTTCGCCAACCTCGCCTTGATCGATGCGACGTCGGCGCGCGGCGTGGCCGCGAATAGCGTCCGGGTATAGCTGTGCTTGGGGTCGGCGAAGACCTCGTCGCGCGATCCGTATTCGACCGCTTCGCCGAAATACATCACCATCACATCGTCGGCGATGTAACGCACCACGGACAGGTCGTGGCTGATGAAGACATAGGTCAGCTGGAATTCGTCCTGGAGGTCGGCGAGCAGATTGAGCACCTGCGCCTGCACCGAAAGGTCGAGCGCGGAGACCGGCTCGTCCAGCACCAGCAGGCTCGGGTTGAGCATCAGCGCGCGGGCAATGGCGATGCGCTGGCGCTGGCCGCCGGAGAACATGTGCGGATAACGATTGTAGTGCTCGTGTCCGAGGCCGACCTTCTTCAGCATCTTCATCGCCAGGTCGCGACGCTCGGCGGCCGGCTTGTCGGTGTTGATCAGCAGCGGCTCGCCCAGCACGTCACCGATCTTCTGGCGCGGATTGAGCGATCCGTACGGATTCTGGAAGACGATCTGCACCTTGCGGCGCATCTCCTTCGTCAATGCGTTCCTGGCGATGTCGACCTTGTTGCCGTCGATGAACAGTTCGCCCGCCGTCGCCGGATCGATCAGCGTGATGATGCGGGCAAGCGTTGACTTGCCGCAGCCGCTTTCGCCGACGATGGCCAGCGTCTTGCCCTTGTCCACCTTGAAGGAGACGCCCTTGACCGCATGGACCGTGCGCGGCCCGGTGAACAGGCCACCACCGATGTGGTAGTCGCGAACGATGTTCTTGCCTTCGAGAACGGTGATGCTCATGAGGCGGCTCCCGCAGCCGACGGCGCCGGCTCGAACATCATGTCGGACACGGTCGGCAACCGGTCGCCGACGGCGTTCTCCGGCAAGGCCGACAGCAAGGCCCGCGTGTAATTGCTCTTCGGCGACTCGAACAGCGACAGCACGTCGGCCTCTTCCATCTTGCGGCCCTTGTACTGGACGATAACGCGGTCGGCGGTCTCGGCGACCACGCCCATATTGTGGGTGATCATGATCAGGCCCATGCCGTATTTGGCCTGCAGCGAAACCAGCAGATCGAGGATCTGTTTCTGGATGGTCACGTCGAGCGCGGTGGTCGGCTCGTCGGCGATCAGGAGTTTCGGATTGCAGGCAATGGCGATGGCGATCATGACGCGCTGGCACTGGCCGCCCGACATCTGGTGCGGGAACGAGCTCAGTCGCTCCTCCGGGTCGGCGATGCCGACCAGCTTCATCAGTTCGATGGCACGCGCCCGGCGCTGGGCGCGATCCATGCCCATGTGGAAGCGCAGCACCTCCTCGATCTGGAAGCCGACCGTGAAGCATGGGTTGAGGCTGGCGATCGGCTCCTGGAAGATCATCGAAATGTCCTTGCCGACGATCTTGCGGCGTTCGGACGGGCTGAGCTCCAAAAGATCGACGCCGTCGAAGGCCATGCGGTCGGCCTTGACCGTTGCCGTGTCGGGCAACAGGCCCATTACCGCCAGCATCGCCACCGACTTGCCGGAGCCGGACTCGCCGACGATCGCCAGCACTTCGCGCGGCTCGATCGCGAGATCGATGCCTTGCACGGCCATGAACGGTCCGGCCGCCGTATCGAAGGAAACAGTAAGGTTCTTGATCTCGAGCAGAGGCATGCTCACGACCTCTTCAGCTTGGGGTCGAGCGCGTCGCGCAGGCCGTCGCCGATAAGGTTGATGGCGAAGACGGTGATCAGGATGGCGAGGCCCGGGAAGGTCACCACCCACCAGGCGCGCAGGATGAACTCGCGGGCTTCGGCCAGCATGGTGCCCCATTCCGGCGTCGGAGGCTGCGCGCCCATGCCGAGGAAGCCAAGGGCGGCCGCCTCAAGAATGGCGTTGGAGAAGGACAGCGTCGCCTGCACGATCAGCGGCGCGATGCAGTTGGGCAGGATGGTGACCAGCATCAGCCTCAGATGACTGGCGCCGGCGACCTTGGCCGAGATGACGTATTCGCGAGTCTTCTCGGCCATCACGGCGGCGCGGGTGAGCCGGGCGAAATGCGGCTGCAGCACAAAGGCGATGGCGATCATGGCGTTGACAAGGCCGGGGCCGAGGACCGCGACCAGTACCAGGGCCAAGAGCAGCGACGGGAAGGCCAGGATAATGTCCATGATGCGCATGATCAACGTGTCGACCCAGCCGCGGCAGTAGCCGGCTAGCAGGCCGAGGATCACGCCCGAGATCAGCGCTGAAGTGACGACGACGAAGCCGATGGCGAGCGAGAAGCGCGAGCCGTAGATCAGCCGCGACAGCATATCGCGACCGACGGCGTCGGTGCCGAGCAGGAACTGTGCGTTGCCGCCCTCCTGCCAGGCCGGCGGCGTCAGGAAGAAGTCGCGGAACTGATCGTCGGGCGAATGCGGCGCCAGCAGCGGCGCGAAGATGGCGATCAGGATCAGCAGTGCAAAGACGAAGAGCCCGATCACCGCGCCCTTGTTGACGGAGAAGTAGTGCCAGAACTCGCCGAACATCTGCAGCCTTGCGTCCTGCTGCTTGACGACGGTCACGGCTTCAATGGTGGCTGGGCCTTCGTTGCTCATGTCAGTTGGCCCGGATGCGTGGGTTGATGACGGCGTAGAGCACGTCGACGATGAGGTTCACCGACATGACGATCAACGCGATCAAAAGCAACCCGCCCTGCACGGTGAAATAGTCGCGCTTGGAAATGGCGTCGATCATCCATTTGCCGATGCCGGGCCAGGAGAAGATGCTCTCGGTCAGGATGGCGCCGGTCAAAAGCGTGCCGACCTGCAGGCCGATGGTGGTGACGACCGGAATCAGCGCGTTGCGGAAGGCATGCAGCCCGATGACGCGGCGCGGTGCCAGGCCCTTGGCGCGCGCGGTGCGTACATAGTCCTCGCCGAGCACTTCAAGCATCGCCGACCGCGTCTGCCTGGCGATGACGGCCAGCGGAATGGTGCCGAGCACGACGGTGGGAAGGATGAGGTGCGACAGCGCCGAACGGAAGGCGCCCTTCTGCCCCGAGATCAGCGAGTCGATGGTCATGAAGCCGGTCACCGGCTTGAAGAAATAGAGAAGATCGATGCGGCCGGAAACCGGCGTCCAGTGCAGCGTGCCGGAAAACACGATGATCAGCAGCAGACCCCACCAGAAGATCGGCATGGAATAGCCTGCCAGCGCGGTGCCCATGGTCAGCTGATCGAACCAGGATCCACGGCGGATGGCGGCGAAGATGCCGGCGGCGACCCCCAGGACTACGGCAAAGATCATCGCGAAAATGGCGAGCTCGACCGTTGCCGGGAAGCGCACCAGGAAATCCTTGAGCACCGGCGTCTTGGTGGAAAACGAGGTGCCGAAATCGCCGCTCAGGATGTTGGTCAAATAGGTCAGGTATTGTTGCCATATCGGCAGATCGAAGCCGAATTGGTGCATCAGCGCCGTGTGGCGTTCGGGCGACAGGCCGCGTTCGCCCGCAAGCACCAGCACCGGATCACCGGGCAGGATGCGCACGAAGCCAAAGGCGAGGATGGTTATCCCAATGAAGGTCGGGATGATGAGGGCGAGCTTGCCGAGGATATAACGCAGCATGGCGGGCGAGTGGGGGCGCCACCATGCGGTGACGCCCCCGTTTCGCAACCTTATTCGGCGATATCGACGCCGTCGAAGCGATGGATACCGAGCGGATCCATCGCAAAGCCGGTGACGGTCTTCTGCATCGGCATGAACACCTTGGAGTGAGCGAGCGTCGCCCAGGGTGCCTGTTCCTTGAAGATGACCTGTGCCTTTTCGTACAGCTTGGTGCGCTCGGCCTGATCCGAAACGGTCTTGGCCTTGTTGATGAGCGCGTCGAAGTCCTTGTTGCACCATTCCGCGCGGTTGTTCGAACCGACGGAAGCGCAGCTCAGGAGCACGCCGAGGAAGTTGTCCGGATCGCCATTGTCGCCGGTCCAGCCGACGATGACGGCGCCGTCGTGATCGACCGCGGAAGCGCGCTTGAGGTATTCACCCCAATCGTAGCTGACGATGTTGACGGTGACGCCGACCTTGGCGAAGTCCGACTGGATCAATTCAGCGGTGCGGCGCGCGTTCGGCATGTAAGGGCGCGACACCGGCATGGCCCAGACGTTCATCTTGAGGTCCTTGACGCCGGCCTCTTCGAGCAGCTTCTTGGACGCTTCCGGATCGTACGGATCGTCTTTCACTTCCTTGTTGTACGACCACATGGTCGGCGGGATCGGATTGATCGCCACCTGGCCGGCACCCTGGAAGACGGCGTCGATGATGGCCTTCTTGTTGATGGCCATGTTGAGCGCCTTGCGGACGCGCACGTCGTCGAACGGCTTCTGCTGGGTGTTGTACATCAGCGCGCCGACATTGAGGCCTTCCTGCTCGTCGACCTTCAGGCTCGGTTCAGCCTGCAGGCCGGCGATGTCGGCCGGTGCCGGGTATGACATGATGTTGCATTCGCCGGCCTTCAGCTTCTGCGCGCGCACCGCCGGGTCGGTGGTGATGGCGAAGACCAGATCGTCGATCTTCTGCTTGCCGCCCCAATAGTCCGGGTTGGCCTTGTAGCGGATGGCCGCGTCGGTCTGGTAATCGACGAAGATGAACGGGCCGGTGCCGATCGGCTTCTGGTTGAACAGCTCGGGCGTCTTGTCCGCCTGCAGCTTGTCGGCATATTCCTTGGAGACGATCGAGGCGAAGTCCATGCCCAGCGTCGGAATGAAGGTGATTGCCGGTTCCTTGAGGGTGAACTTCACCGTCAGGTCATCGACCTTCTCGACCTTGGTGATGTTGTCGCCGAACTGGTCATTGTAATACTGATAGGCAATACCCGGGATGTACTGGAACCACGGGCCGTTCTTGTCGACCTGACGTTCGAAAGAGAACACCACGTCGTCGGCGTTGAAGTCGCGCGTTGGGGTGAAATAGTCGGTGGCGGCGAACTTGACGCCCTTGCGCAGCTTGAAGACATATTCCTTGCCATCGTCGGAGATCGTCCAGCTTTCAGCCAGGCCCGGCGAGGTCGTTGTCTTGCCGTGATCGAACTCGACAAGGCGGTTGAAGACGGTGCGCGACGACGCGTCGAAGGTCTGGCCGGCGGTATACGGCGCCGGGTCGAAACCCTCCGGCGAAGCTTCCGCGCAATAGACCAGAGTTTTCGCGTTGGCCACGCCGCCCAGGACGCTTGCAGCCAGCAACGCGGCTGCAAAAGTCAGTTTCTTCTTCATTGAGCACTCCCTGATGTTCTTCCAAGCCCCTCTATCAGGCTCGCGAAGCGCGCATATAAGCACCGTTTTTCCGGCTTTGGAACACCCCGTTTGCTTACCCCTTGGGAAGCAGGAAAAAAATCCGCGATTTTACTAAATGACAGAAAAAATTAGCAGTTTCTTCCATTCACGGGATTATTAACGATCGCATTTTTTTATTGATCACCGATCTGACGATAATCGATGCCGCGCGCGCCTCCGAGCGGCCGAGAGTGCGGCGGGACAGCGGTTGGGAGTGCTGGCGGCAGGAAAGATTTTCGACGGCAAATCTTTCCAGCCTTGCCGCAGGGGCAAGACTTGCACGGTCGCCAATGGAGGCAATACATAGGTGCATAGCGGCGGCAGCGGAGGACGTCTCTGTCAATTCAGGGGCGAGCGCGGCGCGGACGAACAAGAATTGTCGAGGGAGGAACGGGTGGCAAAAGCATCAAGGAAAACGGCGCCGGCGAAAGCGGCAGCCAAGGCGGCTCCAAAAGCAGCCGGCGGCAGAGCCAAGCCGAAAGCACCCGCTGCCAAAGCCGCCGCGGCCAAGCCGAAGGCAGCCACCGTGCCGGCGAAGGCAAGCACAAAGCCGGCAGCCAAAGCCTCGACCAAGAAAGCCTCGAACAAGACTGTTGCCGGAAAGACAGTGTCCGCGGCAACGCCGGCAGCTGCCAAGCCGGTGGCGAAGGCTGCTGCGGCCAAGGCCCCGCCGGCAGCGAAGCCTGCCGCCGCCAAGCGATTGCCGAATGCACTGACGGCGCTTGCCGCCGGCCTGCCGGAAAAGCCGTGGCTCAAGAGCTATCCGAAAAACGTCCCGGCCGAAATCGGCGCCCTGCCATACAGCTCGATCGGCGATTTCCTCGTCGCTGCCTGCAAGCAGTTTTCGGCCCAGCCCGCCTTCACCTGCATGGACAAGTCCATCAGCTACACCGATGTCGAGCGGCTGTCGGCGGCCTTCGGCGCCTATCTGCAATCGAAAGGCCTCCAGAAGGGCGCGCGCGTCGCGCTGATGATGCCGAACGTGCTGCAATATCCGGTGGCGATGATGGCCGTCCTGCGCGCCGGTTATGTCGTGGTGAACATCAACCCGCTCTACACGCCGCGCGAGCTCGAACATCAGCTCAAGGACTCCGGTGCGCAAGCCATCGTCATCCTGGAGAACTTCGCCAACACCTTGCAGGCGGTGATCGCCAGGACGGCGGTCAAGCATGTCGTGGTCGCTTCGATGGGCGACATGCTCGGCAGCCTGAAAGGCACCATCGTCAATTTCATCGTTCGCCGCGTGAAGAAGATGGTCCCGGCATGGTCGCTGCCCGGCCATGTCAAGTTCAATGCCGCAATGAAGGCCGGCGCCGGTATGGGTTTTAAGCCGGCCAAGGTGGCAGCCGACGATGTCGCGTTCCTGCAATATACGGGCGGCACGACGGGCGTCTCGAAGGGAGCCACGCTGCTGCACAGCAATGTGCTCGCCAACGTCGCGCAGAACGCGCAATGGATGGAGGACGCCTATACGATCAAGCCGAAACCCGCGCACCCCAACTTCATCTGCGCGCTGCCGCTCTACCATATCTTCGCACTGACGGTGAACGCGCTGATGGGCATGCAGCAAGGCGCCCGCAATGTGCTCATTCCCAACCCGCGCGACATTCCCGGCTTCGTCAAGGAGTTGCAGAAGTACCCCGTGCACATCTTTCCGGGCCTCAACACGCTGTTCAACGCACTGCTCAACAATGAGGATTTCCGCAAGCTCGACTTCAAGCCGCTGATCCTGACGCTGGGCGGCGGCATGGCGGTGCAGAAGGGCGTCGCGGAACGCTGGAGAACGCTGACCGGTTGTTCGGTCACCGAAGGCTACGGCCTTTCGGAAACCTCGCCGGTGGCCACAGCCAACAAGTTCACCTCCGGCGACTTCACCGGCACGATCGGCCTGCCGTTGCCCTCGACCGAGATCGCCATCCGCGACGATGACGGCAACAACTTGCCGCTCGGCGAGGTCGGCGAAATCTGCATCCGCGGGCCGCAGGTGATGGCGGGCTACTGGAACCGGCCCGATGAGACCGCCAAGGTGATGACCAAGGACGGCTACTTCAAATCCGGCGACATGGGCTTCATGAACGAGCGCGGCTACACCAAGATCGTCGACCGCAAGAAGGACATGATCCTGGTCTCGGGCTTCAACGTCTATCCGAACGAGCTCGAGGAAGTCGTGGCGATGCATCCGGGCGTGCTCGAAGTGGCGGCGATCGGCGTGCCGGACGAGCATTCCGGCGAAGTGCCGAAGCTGTTCGTGGTCAAGAAGGATCCCGCTCTCACCGCCGAGGCGCTCACCGCCTTTTGCCGCGAGAACCTGACCGGCTACAAGCGGCCCAAATACATCGAATTCCGCACCGAGCTGCCGAAGACACCGGTCGGCAAGATCCTGCGGCGAGCGCTGCGCGAATGACGGCAGCCGACGGCCCTGAGGCCGTGAATGCACCCTGCAGTCCAGACCCGGCAGAGTTTATCAGGGCGAACATGCGCATCGCCCCGGTGCCATCGCTCCCCGAGATCCGGCTCTATACGCCGCATCCGGCCAGTGGCCTGAGGCGGCTTACCGATCCGCACCAAAGCTCCGACGCCGATGACGACACGATCGAGGCGGACGACGATGGACCCGAGCCGCGGCCGCCCTACTGGGCCTATGCCTGGGCCGGCGGCGCGGTGCTTGCGCGCCACATATTGGACCACCCGCAAATGGTGGCCGGTCGCCGCGTGCTCGACCTCGGCGCGGGTTCCGGCCTTGTCGGCATTGCCGCCGCCAAGGCTGGCGCGCGCGAAGTTATCGCCGCGGAGATCGACCGCAACGGTGTTGCTGCGCTCGCCCTCAACGCGGCGGCCAACGGCGTCGCCATCACCGTGATCGGAGACGATGTCACCAGGGGTTCGCCACCCATGGTCGACCTCGTGCTTGCCGGCGATGTCTTCTATGGACAGGACGTCGCCGATCGAGTCATGCCTTTTCTCGAACGCTGCCTGAATGCCGGCATCGAGGTCCTAGTCGGCGACCCCGGCCGCGCCTATTTGCCACGATCACGGCTGCACCTGCTCGCCGAATACAAGGTGCCGGATTTCGGCCAGACGAAAGACAGCGCGCTGGAGCCGAGCGGTGTGTTTTCCTTTGAAGCGGATGACCGCTGTCGCTGAGATCAAAACCCAGTCACTCGGAATGACCGAGTTCGACCTCAACGCAGACGATCATCCAATCAAAGGCACGTTCAGAAAGCGGTCGTGACGGCGCTAACTTCTAAGCTCAGCGTCCCCTAATTCGCCACTGTACTTTTCGCCATACAGATGTATCCGCTCAAGTCGCTCGAAGCAGCTCTCCGCGAGCAGAGCGCGCCGTCGCCCGCTCAATAACGTCGCCTACGTCACGGTCGTCCTCACGCGCCATGCCAAGTCTAACAGATGCGGTTGCGCCGACGATCTTCTTGCCACGGGCCTCTATCGCACCACCGCTGATCTGCTGGCGTAGGCGCCCCCCAAAAGGAGGTTTTCCGTGATGGCCCGCGGTAACCGGAGTAGGAATCTATGCTCTCAAACCAGCATCGACTGCTGAGCGGAGATACCCGCCGTCGCGCCGTGCGATGTTGCCGTAGTGACCGAGGCCATGAGGGGGTTTGCGAGGTCGCCGGCGGCGTAGATGCCGGGCATGCTGGTTTCGCGGCGCTCGTCGACCTTGAGGGCGATGCCGAGGGGTGTATTGACCGTGGCGAGGCCCAGTGATTCATGCAGGCTTGCGGACGGCTTGTTGCGCGGATGCGCGAACAGGATGTCGACCGCGACATTGGGGCCGGTATCGAGCTTGACGGTGGCGCTATGGGCCCCGTGTTGGGCGATCCCGGTGATCCGGCCATCGACGACGGGTATGTTGCGGCGCGCCAGATCGGCCCGGATATCGGGCGGAATGTCATGACCATCGGCGAAGAGCGTCAACGTGTCGGTCCAATCGTGGAACAGCCTGACCTGATTCATCGACTGTGGGCCGGACCAGACGAGGCCCCAATGCTGGCCGGCGACTTCAAAGCCATCGCAATAGGGGCAGGGCACGATGGATGTGCCCCAGCCTTCGGCAAAGCCTGGAACATCAGGCATTTGGTCGGCAACGCCATAACTCAGGATCAGGCGGCGCGCGCCGAGGCTTTCGCCATCGCCAGTGAGGACGGTGAAATCGTCGATGGCGCCGGAGATGCTGTCGGCCCGGGCATTGACCAGCTTGATCGTGGGATAGCGCGCCAGCTGCTGCCGCGCCTCGGCCAGGATGTCCAGCGGTGGCTTGTGATCGTGGCCGAGCAGACCATGCGAGTGGCCGGCGAAGCGGTTGCGCGGCAGGCCGGTATCGAGAACGGTGACCTTGCGGCGGGCACGGCCGAGCTGCAGGGCGCCGGCGAGACCGGCAAAGCTGCCGCCGATGATGATGACGTCATCCATGGTGATAAGCTCCGTGTCTTGGATGGAGGGGGTTGGGCTGGGCTTGGCGCGAAATAGCGTCCAGCGATACGCGCTCAAGACAGGCAGCGAGCAGGGCTACGGCATCGCCGAGACAGTCGCCCATCACTGTGTTGACCGGCCGGACGATGCCGCATTCGATATCTCTGGGCGGCCTCGGGAAACTTGATTTGGAGGACAGCGTAAAATCCAATCTTTGGCTTGCATATTTCTGAAACTGCGTGGTATCGTAATTCAAGAATTACGATACTGTCAAGGACTGTAATCGCCATGACCGAAAACAGCCAGGCCCGGCGCGGCCGGCCCGCCAACGAGGCGCTTGGCCAAACGATAGTCGACGCCGCGTGCGAACTCTTTGTGGAATTGGGTTTTCAAGCGACGACATTGGACAAGGTCGCCCAACGGGCGAAGATATCCAAGCTCAGCATCTATCGGCACTTCGAGAACAAGGAGGCGCTGTTTAGCGCGGCCATCGCGGCCCACTGCCATCAGTTTGCACCACTGGCTCTTTCTGAAGGCGTCGACGGTTCGGCCGAAGATCAGCTCATGGCGATGGGATCATCCCTGCTTCGCACGCTGTTGAGCCCGGACGCCCGCAGTGTCGAAGCCATGATCATGGCCGACAAGACGAATCAAAAGTCGTTAAGCAAGCTCCATTACGAAGCCGGCCCAGCCCATGTCATCGCCCAAATCGAGGCCCTGTTGCGTCAGTTGCACTCGAAGGCGGTTCTGAACGTGCCCGATCCTCTCCGGTCCGCCCGCTTGTTTGCCGCGCTTATCAAAGGATCCGATCTCCTGATTATCGCACGCTTCGATGAGGCGAGAGCAGAGGACGACAACGAAATCGAATCCTATTGCCGGTCGGCCGTCGCCATGTTCATCGCCGCGCACGGTGGCAACGACCACGCAGGATACTAATCCCGCACATCTTATGTCGCGGGGTGAAGTGAGGAACGGCAGCTAACCGTCGGTTTCGACTAACTGCAGACGTTCGGCTCACCACCCCATCTCAGCCGTTGGCGGGAAAGTCCAAGTTGATTTGCCAAGTCTAGCCCGGTCAGATCGTTTCCTTGACCCGTGCCGAAAGAAAGTCGGGCAGATCGGCAACCGAATCAAGAACAATGTCGGCAATCCCGGCCAGCGATTCGCGGGTGCCGGTGCCGGAGAGCACGCCGACCGCCAGCCCGCAGCCGCCGGCCCGCGCCATTTCGAGGTCGTGCCTATTATCGCCGACCATGGCGATTTCCGCCGGCTTCAGCCCGGTGAGATCGCTGAAGGCCAGGATGGTGTCGGGCGCCGGCTTCGGGTTGGCCACCGCGTCGTAGCCATAGGCCGCGTCGAACAGCTGGGCGACGCCGAGCGTGACCAGCGTCTTTTCCGCGCCGCTGGTCGAATCGTTGGTAGCGACGCCAAGCCGGTAGGATTTCCTGTGCAATGCCGTCAGCGTGTCGACGATGCCCGGCAGCGCCACCGCCATCGCCGAGCCCTGCACCGAGGTGATCTCGTTGAAGCGGGCAACCGCAAGCATCTGGTCCTCGTTGGACAGGCGCGGGAACCACAATTCGACGACGTCGAGATTGGTGCCGGACGCAAAGATGGAATCAGGTTTGAAGCGCTTGTTGGCGAAATCGAAGCCGGCGGCGGCCAGCAGTCTGTCGGCTTTCCAGCGATCGCCTTCCGACGCATCCATGGCCATAAAATCGGCGACGCCGAGCCAGGTCGCGTTGAAGTCGACAAGCGTTCCATCCTTGTCGAACAATATTCCCTTGATGTCTGCCAAACTTTTCACTCCGAGCCACGCAAATGGTGGATGAATCCCACAAGGCCAGCGGTCGATGCGTCCCGGTTAGCGGCGCTTTCCTTGCCCTCCACGACAGGCAAAAGGCCGGTGGCCAGTTCCTTGCCGAGCTCGACGCCCCATTGGTCGAAGGAGTTGATGTTGAAGAGCGTCCCCTCGACGAAGACGCGGTGCTCGTAGAGCGCGATCAGCCGGCCGAAGGTGCGCGGGTCGAGTTTGCGGTAGAGAATGGTCACCGAGGGTCGGTTGCCGGAGAAGACACGATGCGGGGCGATCTTGTCGACCTCGGCCGGCTTCATGCCCTTGGCCAGCATCTGGGCGCGGGCCTCGTCCAGCGTGCGGCCCCTCATCAGCGCTTCCGACTGGGCCAGGCAGTTGGCGAGCAGCAGATCGTGCTGATGCTTGAGATCGGGCTCGTGACCGACGGCCGCCGCCAGGAACTCGACCGGGATGAAATCGGTGCCCTGGTGCAGTAGCTGAAAGAAGGCATGCTGGCCGTTGGTGCCGGGCTCGCCCCAGACCAGCGGCCCGGTCGGCGTCGCCGCCGCCGTGCCTTCGAGGGTGACGCTCTTGCCGTTCGATTCCATGTCGAGCTGCTGCAGATAGGCCGGCAGCCTGGATAGGCGCTGATCATAAGGGATGACGGCGCGCGCTGGATATCCGCAGACCACCCGATGCCACCAGCCGACCAGCCCCAAAAGGGTCGGCAGGTTCTCCTGCACGGGCGCGGTGCGGAAATGCTCATCCATCTCGTGCGCGCCATCGAGGAAGGCGCGAAAATTCCGCGGGCCAACAGCGATCATCACCGGCAGGCCGATCGCGCCCCAGAGCGAATAGCGGCCACCGACCCAGTCCCAGAAGCCGAAGACACGATCCGGCGCGATGCCGAACTTGGCCACCAGGTCGAGCGCGGTCGAGACAGCGGCGAAATGCTTGCCGACCGCTTCCTTGCCGAGCGCCTCTTGGACCCATTTGCGCGCCGTCTGCGCATTGGTCATCGTCTCGACGGTGGTGAAGGTCTTGGAGGCGATGATGAACAGCGTGGTTTCGGCGGACAGGCCCTTCAGCGTGTCGTGGATATGGGCGCCGTCGATGTTGGAGACGTAATGCGCGCGCAGCCCGTCATGATAAGGCGCCAGCGCCAGCGTCGCCATGGCCGGGCCGAGATCGGAACCACCGATGCCGATGTTGACGATGTCGGTGATCTTCTTGCCGGTGGCGCCGGCCGCCTTGCCCGAGCGTACGGCATCGGCAAAGGCGCTCATGGCATCAAGCACGGCCATGACGTCCGCCTTGACGTCCTGGCCGTCAACGGTGACGCCCTTGCCGGTCAGGTTGCGCAGTGCCGTGTGCAGCACGGCGCGGTCCTCGGTGAGGTTGATCTTCTTGCCGGCGAACATGGCGTCGCGACGGCCTTCGAGATCGGCCGCCTTGGCGAGCTTTTCCAGCAAGTCCATGGTGAGCGCGTCGACCGCGCATTTCGACCAGTCGAGCAGAAGGTCGCCGTCGGTGGCGGAGAATGTAACGAAGCGCTTGGGATCGGCGGCGAAGGCCTGGCGCATGCTGGCGGGCGCCGCCGCGCGATGATCGCGTAACGCGGCGAGCTGTTTTTGAAAGGACGATTGATCCACTGCCAAACTCCGAGACCTAGAGCCATCATTACGGACCGGATGTTTCCGGCGCGTGTCGTCGCGACAATCTATCGAGCCTAATTCCAGCCATTTCAATGCGCAGCGATGACGCACGAAGTCATCGCCGGGATGAGGCGCCGCGTCACCCCGCGATGGTGCAGCGCAGCATCAAAATGGCGTGAAGGATCACTGGCATAAATCCCAACGATCAGAAAAATTGATTGGCGCAACCCCTTGTGCCACGGTTACGTTCGGCTGGTCCAGCCAAGCGAAAAAGGCTGGCCATCGAGGAACATCTCCCATGCCACAGCGTAACGACACGGCCATATGGTCCGGCCTGTTCCGGATTTCGGCGGAATCGGGCCAGACCCTGCAGGCACAGATCCGCCAAGCCATCGTGGCCGCCATTCTCGACCGCCAGATCGCCGCTTCGATGCCGCTTCCTTCGTGCCGTATCCTGGCCGAAAAACTCGGCGTGGCGCGCGGAACCGTGGTGCTGGCGTTCCAGCAGCTGGTCGACCAGGGCTTCCTGGTGGCGCGCGAGCGGCGTGGTCATTTCGTCAATCCCGATGTGCTGGCAACGCCTGCCAAGCCACACCAGAAGGCGCCCGATCAGGCCAACGAGATCGACTGGAAGGCACGCCGCAAGATCGCCGCCAGCGACATGCCGCCGCCGGCCAAGCACGAGAACTGGATCAAGTCGTCCTACCCCTTCGTCTACGGCCAGTTCGACCCGGCGCTGTTCCCGACCGCCGAGTGGCGCGAGTGCAACCGCATGGCGCTGGCCGTGCTCGAGATCCGCAACTGGGCGTCCGATATGGTCGACCGCGACGATCCGCTGCTGATCGAGCAGATCCAGGCGCGGCTGCTGCCGCGACGCGGCATCTTCGCCAATCCCGACGAGATCATCGTCACGCTGGGCGCCCAGAACGCACTCTACATGCTGGCGACGCTGCTGATGTCCAAGGGCTCCAAGGTGGCGATGGAGGATCCCGGCTACCCCGACGCACGCTCGATCTTCCGCCTTGCGGGCGCCGAGATAGAGCCGGTGCCAGTCGACCAGTCCGGCATCGTAACCGCTTCTATTCCCAATGATTCCGGTTTCGTCTTCGTCACGCCCAGCCATCATTGCCCGACCATGGTGCCGCTGTCGGCGGAACGGCGACAGGATCTTCTGGCGCGGGCCAACCGCTACAACCAGATCATCATCGAGGACGGCTATGACAGCCAGCTTCTCGACGAAGCACCGCAGCAGGCTCTGAAGAGCCTCGATCGCTCAGGCCGTGTCGTCTATGTCGGCTCGATGTCGAAGACGCTGGCTCCCGGCTTGCGGCTTGGCTACATCGTGGCGTCTGCCGGCCTGATCTCCGAGCTCAGGGCGCTGCGCCGCTTCATGCTGCGTCATCCGCCGGCCAACAACCAGCGCGCCGTAGCGCTCTTCCTGTCGCTCGGCCATCACGAGGCCCTTGTGCGGCGGCTGTCGTCGGCCTTCGACGAGCGCCGCAAGCGTCTGGTCCATGCGATTTCCGCCTTCCTGCCGGAATGGCGCTCGACCGATTCGGCCGGCGGCACATCGCTGTGGCTCGAAGGGCCGCGTGGCACCGATGCGCGCGGACTGGCCGAGGCAGCAGCCTCGCGCAGCGTCATCATAGAACCGGGCGACCGTTTCTTCGATCGCACTGACAAGCCTTCGCGTTTCATGCGGCTGGGCATCTCATCGATAGCGCTGCAGCACATCGAGCCGGGCATCCGCGAACTGGCCACCGCCGCCGGACGCAGGCCTGCGGCCGCCTGATCCATCGCCATCTCCCTGGGGCCGCGCAGGCGCGGCTCCGACTCCATTAGCTCTGGCATATGCAACCGGACCGACTGGCCCATAGTCTGGGCCAATGCCGGCGGCATAGTCGGAGACATAAGGGGAAGAAGCAGCCGATGGTGGACCAACCGCCGCGCCCTGCTTCTCGGAAAGGTGGAGTGTCTCCATGTCAGTTCTTGAAAAGCGGGAAGCGGCGGCGGATCAACGTTCGCGGCGCTCCGGCGGGCGCGAAGCGCGCCGCGCCATGCGGGCAGCGCCCTTGGCCGACGACATCAAGCCAGTGCGCGCCGGCCTCGAAGGCGGCAGTTACGGACCGCTGACCCAGAACGACCAGGAACGCATCCACGAAGCGGTGCTGACGCTCCTGGAAACGGTCGGTTTCGCCAATGCCATTCCCTCCTGCATCGAAGCCTTGACCGAGGCCGGCGCCACCTATGGCGACGATGGCCGCATCCGCTTCCCGCGCGGGCTCGTGCTCGAGACGATCAAGAAGGCGGCACGGCATTTCACCCTGCACGGCCAGGATCCCAAGCACGACATGCTGATCAAGGGCAAGCGCGTGCATTACGGCACGGCCGGAGCCGCCGTGCATCTGGTCGATGTCGAAAAGCGCGAATACCGAGAGTCGCTGCTGCAGGACATCTATGACGCCGCCCGCCTCGTCGAAGGGCTCGACAACATCCATTTCTTCCAGCGCCCGATGGTGCCGCGCGACATTCCAGATCCACTCGAAATGGACTTCAACACGCTCTATGCCTGCGTGATGGGCACGTCGAAGCATGTCGGCACCTCGTTTACGGTGCGCGAGAATGTGCAGCCGGCGCTGGAGATGCTTTATGCCATTGCCGGCGGCGAGGAAAACTTCCGCGCCCGGCCGTTCGTGTCGAACTCCAACTGCTTCGTCGTGCCGCCGATGAAGTTCGCCGAGGACGCCTGCGGCGTGCTCGAGGCCTGTGTCGAGGGCGGCATCCCGATCCTCCTGCTCTCGGCCGGCCAGGCAGGCGCCACGGCGCCGGCGGCGATTGCGGGTGCCGTGGTGCAGGCGGTAGCCGAAGTGCTGGCTGGTCTCGTCTATGTCAACGCCATCAAGCCGGGCCATCCGGCGATTTTCGGCACATGGCCGTTCGTGTCGGATCTGCGCACCGGCGCCATGTCCGGCGGTTCGGCCGAGCAGGCGGTGCTGACCGCGGCCTGCGCGCAGATGGCGCAATACTACGATTTGCCTGGCGGTTCGGCCGCCGGCATGACTGATTCGAAACTGCCCGATATCCAGTCCGGCTACGAAAAGGGCATCACCGACGTGATGGCCGGTCTCGCCGGGCTCAACCTTGTCTACGAATCGGCCGGCATGCATGCCTCTCTGCTCGGCTTCTGCCTGGAAAGCCTGATCATCGACAACGACATGCTCGGCCATTGCCTGCGCTGCGTGCGCGGCATCGAGGTGACCGACGAAGCGCTGTCGATCGATACCATCGCCGATGTCTGCCTGAAGGGTCCAGGCCACTATCTCGGCAACGAACAGACGCTGCGGCTAATGCAGACGGAGTATTTTTATCCCGCCGTCGGCGATCGCTTTTCTCCCAAGGAATGGAACGAGAAGGGCCGGCCCGACATCCTGCAGCGGGCGATCATCGAGAAGAAGCGCGTGCTTGCCGAGCGCTTTCCGCGCCATGTGCCGAAGCAGATCGACGACCGGCTGCGCGCCCGCTTTGGCGAGATGATCAAGCTGCCGCGCGGCAGCATGGGCGGGTAAGGAACGCTCGCCGGAACAGTTATTCGGCGCTCAGCCCGTAGCGCTCGACGACCTCGGCATCGATCAGCTTGGCGTGCAGCGCCATCAGCACGATTTGCGCATCGAAGCTGTCGCCGGCCTGCACCGCGGCCTCGACCCGGCGCTCCACGTCCTGCCGTTGCTCCAAGCCGTGGGAGCTTTCGAAGATTTCGGGCCCGGCAACGCAATAGCTGAACAATTGCGCCACTTCCGCATAGGCCTGGCTGGGCGGCTCGTCGGACCAGCGATCCTTCATCAGATTGACGATGGTCAGTTTCACGCCTTCCGGCACGAGGGCAGGATGCAGGTCGGCGCCACGCAATGCGACGTCGAGCTGCCTCAAGTCGCTCGAGCGGCCGAACATTCCGAGGAAGCCGAGAGAAGAGCGCCGTCCCGCCATGGTTCCAATCCGTTTCCAACCAATTAGGTGGTTCGCAAGCGGATTACAAAAGGGGATGGCATTATCCCCCCGCCGCCAGCAACAAGACACCGGCAAGAGCAGACGCGGCAAGCGTCGGCAGCATTCCGAGTTTCAGTTTCAGGATGGCGATCATAGCGGCAACGGAAAGCAGTGCCGCGCGCCAGTCGATCGACGAAAGCACCGGCACATTCATGCCAAGGCCGATGTTGCGGACTTCGTGGAAGATGACATGCAAGGCAAACCATAGAGCGAGATTCATGATGACGCCGACAACAGCGGCGGTGATCGCGCCCAGTGCGGCCGACAAGGCCTTGTTGCCGCGCAGGGCCTCGATATAGGGCGCGCCGAGGAATATCCAGAAGAAGCAGGGCGTGAACGTTACCCACAGGGTGAGCAACGCCCCCAGCGATCCGGCAAGCAACGGGTCCAGCGACCCGGCGTGGCGGAACGCGGCGATGAAGCCGACAAACTGCAACACCAGGATGAGCGGACCTGGCGTCGTTTCGGCAAGCCCAAGACCATCGACCATTTCACCGGGGGCGAGCCAGCCGAAGGACTGGACGGCTGCCTGTGCGACATAGGCGAGGACCGCATAGGCGCCACCGAAGGTGACGACAGCCATCAGGCTGAAGAACCCCCCTATCTCGGTCCAGACGCTTGCAGAGCCGGTGAACCACCAGATCACAAGAACGGGCCCAAGCCACAGCGGCAGCCAGATCGCGACGGTGCGCGGTGCATGCCATCTGGTCGGCTCGACATGGGCCAGTTCGCCGCGTTCGAACATCAGGTCGACCGCTCCCTTGAAGTCGCCAACATCGCCCTTGCCATGGGCGGAGCCGGAAAACAGGCCGGGAGCAACGCGGTCTCCCAGCCATCCAGTCAGGCCGGCGAGCAGGACGATGAGCGGGAAAGGCACATTCAACGCATAGATGGCGATGAACGCCGCGACCGCGATCGACACCGTGACGCGGTTCTTCAGGGCACGCCGCCCGATCCGGATCACTGCCTCGATGACAATGGCGAGCACCGCCGCCTTCACCCCGAAAAACAGCGCTTCGACGAGCGGCATGTCGCCGTAGAGCACGTAAAGGCTGCTCAAGACGAGCATGACGAGCGCGCCCGGCACGACGAACAGGATGCCGGCGACAAGGCCACCGGCCGTCCTGTGCAGCAGCCAGCCGATGTAGATGGCGAGTTGCTGGGCTTCCGGCCCAGGCAGCAGCATGCAGTAATTCAGCGCATGCAGGAAACGCTGCTCGCCGATCCAGCGCCGCTCCTCGACCAGTTCCTTGTGCATCAGCGCGATCTGCCCGGCCGGTCCGCCGAAGCTGAGCAGTCCGATCTTCGCCCAGACCTTCGTGGCTTCGGTGAAGGTCGGCGCAGCCGGAACCGGCACGTCTCCCGCCGCATCCGCCGGTACAAGAGCGCTCATGTCGGTTTACCCGTCCCGGCGGCCGGCCAGTTGTGCGTTTCTTCAGTGGCGTCGCGACACCAGCGGAAGAATGCGTCGTAGAGCAGCATGCCTGCTTCCAGTTGCTCCAGGTCGTCGCGGAACATACGCGACAGGCCAAGCGAGGCAGCCAGAAAGCCGGCGGCCTGGGGCACCAGATCGAGCCTTGCGGTATCCGCCGCGCGCACGATTACGGCAAGGCGATCGAGCGCCTCGGACTCCAGTCCGAACTCCTCGATCATCGTGTCGAAGGTGCAGCGTTCGCCGCGATGGCTCCAGAACACATTGTCGATGTCGAAAGGCACGGCCTGAAAGCGGTCGGCCACATCAGGCACTTCGGCCGCCTCGACAAACAGGAAGATCGCGTGAGGATCGACGAAACGCCGGATCAGCCAGGGGCAAGCGATGCGGTCGACCTTCGGGCGTGTCCGCGTCACCCATATAGTGCGACCCTTTTCGTCGCGCGGCGGCAATCTGTCGGTGCGGACCAGAAGCCCCCCGGCATCGCGCCAGGCTTCAAAGCCGCCTTCAAGGGATTCGGCGGAGATTCCCTCATGGCGCAGCCAGGCGGCTACCCCTTGCGAGAGTTTCCGCCCTTTCTGGCAAACGATGGCCACCAGCTTGCCGGCGAACGCGGGCGCCCAGGTCGAAACGGTTTTGAAATCGCGCCGGCACGAAGCGGGCAACAGGCGCGGATCGGCGTCGAAATCTTCGTCTATGCGAACATCGATGATCACCGGCGCACCCGGCAGCCCGATCAGACGGGATAATTGCGGTACAGTGATAGCGGTTGTTGACGGCATGGCGTCCACCTCCTGGAAGAGAAGCCTGGACGCGAACGTTGGGCTGACGCCTCACGGGGTCGTCGCGATGCACCCCTTGTCATGATGGTGGATACATCGCGCGGACTTGTCAAGGATGGTGACCGTTCTCGACCTGCTGGTCGGAACTGGCGGCCTGATTGATCAGGCCGCCAGTCGTCGATGCAGCGTCTGTGATTGTCGGCAGGAATAATTGATGATTATCCCTTGGAATTAAAGGGTGATTATCCCGGAATAATCAATGATTATCCCTGGGGACGCCGCTGGTGTGCGCGACGTCCTGGTATTTCACCGCCGGCTCCAGCACCATTCCCTCCGAGAACTGCGCGACCATGCCGCGCTGGATCTCCTGCCAGGGCGTCTGGTGCTTGGGATAGTGATAGCCGCCGTTGTTCTGCAGTTCGGCGCGGCGGCGGGTGATCTCGTCATCGGTGACGAGGATATCGGCCGTGCCCTTGCGCAGGTCGACGCGGACACGGTCCCCCGTTTTCAAGAGCGCCAGCCCGCCGCCGATCGCCGCTTCCGGCGAGGCGTTGAGGATCGACGGCGAACCAGACGTGCCCGACTGGCGACCGTCACCGATGCAGGCAAGCGCGTGGATGCCCTTCTTGATCAGGTATGCCGGCGGCTGCATGTTGACGACCTCGGCACCGCCGGGATAGCCGACCGGGCCAGCGCCGCGCATGAACAGGATGGTGTGTTCATCGATGCCTTGCGCCGGATCGTCGATGCGGGCGTGGTAGTCTTCCGGCCCGTCGAAAACCATGGCGTTGCCTTCGAAAGCCTCGGGATCCCTGGGGTTGGACAAATAGCGCTCGCGGAACTCCGGCGAGATGCCGCTGGTCTTCATGATCGCCGAATCGAACAGATTGCCCCTCAGGTTGATGAAGCCGGCATTGGCTTTCAACGGCTCGGCCACGGTGCGGATGACTTCGATGTTCTCGTTGACCACCCCTTTGCAGTTGTCGCCGATCGATTTGCCGTTGACGGTGATGGCTTCGGGGAAAGGCAGCAATCCGCCCTTCATCAATTCGGCCACAACGGCCGGCACGCCGCCCGCGTGGTGATAATCCTCGCCGAGATATTCGCCGGTCGGCTGCAGATTGACGATGAGCGGGATCTTGAGCCCGACCTTCTGCCAGTCGTCATTGTCGAGCGGCACGCCGAGATGGCGGGCAATCGCATTGAGATGGATCGGTGCGTTGGTCGAGCCGCCAATGGCCGAGTTGACAACGATGGCGTTCTCGAAGGCCTGGCGCGTCATGATATCGGACGGCTTCAGATCCTCGTGCACCATCTCGACAATGCGCTTTCCCGTCTCATAGGAAATCTGGCCGCGCTCGCGGTATGGTGCGGGAATGGCGGCCGAGCCAGGCAATTGCATGCCAAGCGCCTCGGCCAGCGAGTTCATCGTCGTGGCGGTGCCCATGGTGTTGCAATAGCCGGTGGACGGCGCCGAGGAGGCGACGATATCCATGAACTCGTCATAGCCGATCTCGCCAGCCGATAGCCGCTGGCGCGATTCCCAGACGATGGTGCCGGAGCCGGTTCGCTTGCCCTTGTGCCAGCCATTGAGCATCGGGCCGACCGACAGCGCGATCGCCGGGATGTTAACGGTGGCGGCCGCCATCAGCAGGGCCGGCGTCGTCTTGTCGCAACCGATGGTGAGCACGACGCCATCGAGCGGATAGCCGTAAAGCACCTCGACCAGGCCGAGATAGGCAAGGTTGCGGTCAAGAGCGGCGGTCGGGCGCTTGCCGGTCTCCTGGATCGGATGGCAGGGAAATTCGAAAGGAATGCCGCCCATCGAGACGATGCCTTCGCGCACGCGCTTGGCAAGTTCGATATGATGCCGGTTGCAGGGCGAAAGATCGGAGCCGGTCTGGGCGATGCCGATCAGCGGCTTGCCGGACATCAGTTCGGCGCGTGTCAGTCCGTAATTCAGGTAGCGCTCGAGATAGAGCGCCGTCATGCCCGGGTTGTCGGGATTGTCGAACCACTCCTGCGAGCGAAATTTTTTCTTGTGGGTGGGGGCGCCTGCCATTGGTGGTCTCCGTATTTGTAAGACAAATCGATATGGCAACGCGCGAGAGCAGGCAAGAGGGCGTGCGGTCGCAACCGGACTTTGGTGTGATAGACAGGCGCCCGGCCGTGCGTTAGGGCTTCATTCAGTCTTGTCCGGGAGGTTTTCATGGCTTTGGTGATCGAAGGCGAGGAGCGCATTGCCGCTCCCCTGCAAAAAGTGTGGGAAGCGCTGAACGATCCCGAGGTCTTGAAGGCGACCATTCCCGGCTGCCAGAGCCTGGAGATGAAATCGCCGACCGAAATGGCGGCGACCGTGGTGGTGAAGATCGGACCGATCAAGGCGACGTTCAACGGCGAAGTGACGCTGAAGAACCTGAAGCCGCCGCACTCCTACACGATCCAGGGTGAGGGCAAGGGTGGCATTGCCGGTTTCGCCAAGGGCGGTGCGGACGTGACGCTGGCATCAGATGGGCCCGATACCACGGTTTTGAAATACGCCGCCAAGGCCGATGTCGGCGGCAAAATCGCCCAGCTCGGCAGCCGGCTGATCGAATCGACCTCGAAGAAACTCGCCGGACAGTTTTTTTCCAGCTTCGGCGAGAAGGTCGGCGCGGCTTAGGCTGAGGTCTGCCTGAACAATGCTTGGGCTTGTTTAGGGTTGGCGTCGACCGAGCGGAAACCTACTCGAACACAATACTCGGCACGGCGGCAGCAGCCGCATCACGTTCTTCGTTGACCCGGTCCCAAACCTTCGAAGCGATGTCGCGGTAGATTTTCGCCTCGGCGCCGTCGGGCTTCGAGACGACAACCGGCGTGCCGGCATCCGAGCTTTCGCGGATGCCCATCTCGAGCGGCACTTCGCCGAGGAAGGTGACGCCGAGACGCTCGGCCTCGCGGCGAGCGCCGCCATGGCCGAAGATGTCGTAGCGTTTGCCGGTGTCGGGGGCGACGAAATAACTCATGTTTTCGACGATGCCGAGCAGCGGCACGTCGACCTTCTTGAACATGTTGAGGCCTTTTCGCGCGTCGATCAGGGCCAAATCCTGCGGCGTCGAGACGATGACGGCGCCGGCCAGCGGCACCTGCTGGGCCATGGTCAGCTGCGCGTCGCCGGTGCCGGGCGGCATGTCGACGACGAGCACGTCGAGCCGGCCCCACTCGACCTCGCGCAGCATCTGCGTCAGTGCCGACATCACCATCGGGCCGCGCCAGATCATCGGCGTTTCCTCATCGACGAGGAAGCCCATCGACATCACCTTCAGGCCGTAATTCTCCATCGGTTTCAGGATCTTGCCGTCGACGGTCTGCGGCCTGCCATGGATGTTGAGCAGCCGCGGCATGGATGGGCCGTAGATGTCGGCATCGAGCACGCCGACGCGCAGGCCGTTGGCGGCGAGGCCAAGCGCGATGTTGACGGCGGTGGTCGACTTGCCGACGCCGCCCTTGCCGGAGGCAACCGCGATGATTGCCTCGATACCGGGCACGCCGCGCTTTCCCGAACTGTGCGAGGCAGGCGCGTGCGGCGCGGCACGCGGCGTGGCAGCGGGCGGAGCCGGCCTGGGTGCGGGGCGCGACGGGACCGGAGCCTCCATGCCGCCGCCCTTCTTTTCGGCCGTCAGCGCGACGACGGCGCTGGCGACACCGGGGATCGCTTTGACGACACGTTCCGCCGCGGCACGCAGCGGCTCCATTTCCTGGGCGCGGGCGGCGGGAACGGTAATCGAGAAGAAGACCTTCCCGTCGGCGATGAAAATCTCCGAAACCATGCCGAGGTCGACGATGTTGCCGGTGAAATCCGGCCCGTTGACCGTCTTCAGGCGCTCGATGACGATTTCCTTGGTGACGTTCTGCTGGACGGCGGACATGATTTTTTCCTTGGACGTTCAGGGCTTCAGATAATGCAGTTTCCGGACAGAACCAAGCCGTGGAGCAACAGGTGCCTCGGCGTGCCCGGAAAAACGATGAAGCCTGTCTGATCGCCGACCGAACGCATCCGCGGAAAACGGCGGCCAAAGTGGCCGATCATTCCATAAAGTCGACGGTCGCCAATCTGCTGGTGCGACCTATCTGCATGACCATGGTGAGCACGACAACCAGGGAAGGAGATCATCATGCTCGCAAACTTCAACGCAACGGCCAACCTCGCGGTGAAGGATCTCGCGAAAGCCAAGGCTTTCTATGAGGGAACGCTTGGTCTGAAGCAGGTGCACGATGAGGGCGGTGAACTGATCGTGTATAAAAGCGGCGACACAGCCATTAACGTCTATCATTCCCAATATGCCGGAACCAACAAGGCAACAGCGGTGACGTGGACCGTTGGCGACGAGATCGGCAATGTCGTCAAGGCGCTGAAGTCGAAGGGCGTCAGCTTCGAGCACTATGAGATGCCGGGCTTGACGCTAGAGGGCGATATCCATGTCGGCTCCGGAATGAAGGTCGCCTGGTTCAAGGATCCAGACGGCAACATCCTGAACCTTGTGGATAGGTAGATGTCTTCACGTCACCTCGCCAGCCCAACCGCCAGGTAGGTGAGCGCCGAAATCACAGCGGTCGCCGGCAAGGTGACGATCCAGGCAATGACGATGTTGCTGGCAATGCCCCAGCGCACCGCCGAGACCCGGCGGGCGGCGCCAACGCCGATGATGGCGCCGGTGATGGTGTGCGTGGTCGAAACGGGAACCCCGAGCCAGGTGGCGGCAAACAGCGTGATGGCACCACCGGTCTCGGCGCAAAAACCCTGCATCGGATTCAGCCGGGTGATCTTCGAACCCATGGTGTGGACGATGCGCCAGCCGCCGAACAGGGTGCCGAGCGCCAGCGCCGACTGACAGGTGAGGACGACCCATAGCGGCACATAGAACGTCGCGCCGAGCACGCCCTGCGAATAGAGCAGCACGGCGATGATGCCCATGGTCTTCTGGGCGTCGTTGCCGCCATGCCCGAGCGAATAGAGCGAGGCGGAAAAGAACTGCAGGACGCGGAAGGAACTGTCGACGGCGAATGGCGTCTGGCGCACGAAGAGCCAGGAAACGGCGAGGATCAGGACAAGCGCCAGGATAAAGCCGGTCGCCGGCGAAACGACGATCGCGGCGACAGTCTTGCCGAGTCCCGTCCAGACGATGGCACCGACGCCTGCCTTTGCCACACCGGCGCCGACCAGACCGCCGATCAATGCATGCGAGCTGCTCGACGGGATGCCGGCGATCCAGGTGACGATGTTCCAGACGATGGCGCCGACAAGGGCTGCAAAGATCACAGCCGGGGTGACGATGGTGACGTCGACGATGCCCTTTCCCACTGTCTCGGCGACGTGGAGGCCGAAGAACATGAAGGCGATGAAATTGAAGAAGGCCGCCCACAACACCGCATATTGCGGCCTCAGCACGCGGGTGGAGACGATGGTGGCGATGGAGTTGGCCGCGTCGTGCAGGCCGTTGAGAAAATCGAAGAACAGCGCGACGGCGACCAGGCCGACCAGCACGGGAAAGGCGATGGTGGCTTCCATCACCTAGACATTCTCAATGACGATGCCGCTGATCTCGTTGGCGACGTCCTCGAAGCGGTCGACCACCTTTTCCAGCTCGCCATAGATCTCGCTGCCGATCATGTAGGCCATCGGGTCGCTGCGGCCGTGCTTCCTGAAGAGATCCTTCAGCCCTTGCTCGTGCAGATCGTCGGCCCGGCTTTCGACGCGCATGACCTCTTCGGCGATGGCATTGAGGCGCACCGTGTGCGCCCCGACCTTGCTGAGCAGCGGGATCGCCTCGGCCACCAGCTTGGCGGCGGCGACGATGACGCCGCCCATTTCCTGCATCAGCGGGTCGAATTCCCTCTTTTCGAACAGCTTCACCGTCTTGACGGTCTTGTGCATCATGTCGATGGCATCATCCATCGACTGGATCAGGTCCTTGATGTCGCCGCGATCGAAAGGCGTGATGAAGGAGCGCCGCACCGCCAGCAGGACTTCCGCGGTGATATGGTCGGCCTCGTCCTCGAGATCGATGATTTTCTGGCCCCAGCGGTCGATGTCCTTGCCCTGGAGAAGCTGCTCCAGCGCCTCGGCGCCACCGACCACGGTGCGGGAATGTCGTTCGAACAGTTCGAAGAAGCGATCTTCGCGCGGCAAAAGCTTGCGGAACCAGCCCAGCATGGTCGATCTCCCAGGTTTCATCCACATAGCGCCGCATTCAGCCGGGGGGAACAGGTAGCCGGCTTAAAGATGTGGATGCAGGCCAATTGCGCATGGCGCTTGCGATGAAACGCAATTTCCCCGACCTTGCGCCGAACGACCGGAAAGATCGCATGATCGACAAGCTGGAATTCTTCATCGCGCTGGCCAGGGAGGAGCATTTTGGCCGGGCGGCGGAGTTGTGCGGCGTGACCCAGCCGACGCTGTCGGCCGGCATCAAGCAGTTGGAGGGCCAGCTCGGTGTGATGCTGGTTTTGCGCGGCTCGCGCTTCCAGGGGCTGACGCCGGAGGGCAAGCAGGTGTTGGTCTGGGCGCGCCGCATCGTCGGCGACACCCGCACCATGCGCGAGGAGATGCGCGCCGCGCGCTACGGTCTGTCGGGCCGCATCCGCATCGCCGCCATCCCGACGGCGTTGGCCATGGTGGCGCGGCTGACGACGCCGTTCCGGGCAAAGCATCCGGGCGTCACCTTCTCGGTGCTGTCGCGGACCTCGATCGAGGTGCTGTCGCTGCTCGGCAATTTCGACATCGATGCCGGCATCACCTATCTCGACAATGAGCCGCTGGGGCGGGTCACCAGCGTGCCGCTCTATGACGAGCGCTATCAACTGATCACCGCGATGGGAAATCCCTATTCCGATCGCGACAAAGTGACATGGGCGGAGCTCTCAAGCCTGCCGCTGTGCCTGTTGACGCCTGATATGCAGAACCGCCGCATCATCGACCAGCATCTGGCCGAAGCCGGCGTGCAGGTGCGGCCGACGCTGGAATCCAACTCGATGATCGTGCTGTTTTCGCATATCCGCACCGGCAAATGGTCGTCGATCATGCCGCTCAACCTTGCAGAAACATTCGGCTTTTCCGAGCCGATCCGGGCCATCCCGATCGTCGAACCGGACGCCAGCCACACGGTCGGCCTGGTGGCGGCGCCGCGCGAACCGCACACGCCGCTGGTCTCGGCGCTGTTGGACGAGGCAATGGCGCTGGCGGACGATTTCCACGCCCACCGCTAGGCTAAACAATGCTGGATGAGCGAACTCGATAGAAATTTTCTATCGAGTAACGAAACAGCTTTATTGATTCAGCGGGTTTCCTCTGATTTTGTAACGACTTAGCGATAAAAAGCTATCGACCAGGGAGGGCGCTGCGTGACGATGCAGCCTGCAAGTACCGAGATCACATCGCGCACGGCCGCGATCATCCAGGAGCTGAAGGGCCTCGAAGGCCCGCTGCTGCCGATCCTTCATGGTATCCAGGAAGAGTTCGGCCATGTGCCCCAGGATGCGCTGCCGGTCATCGCCGAGGCGCTGAATATCTCCAGGGCCGAGGTGCACGGCGTCGTCACCTTCTACCATGATTATCGCAGCCATCCGGCCGGCCGGCATGTGCTGAAGCTCTGCCAGGCGGAATCCTGCCAGTCGATGGGTTCGGACGCCATCGCCGCCAAACTGAAGCAGTTGCTTGGCGTCGGCTTCCATGAGACGGCCCGCGACGGTTCGGTGACGCTGGAGCCGGTCTATTGTCTGGGCCTGTGCGCCTGTTCGCCCGCCGCAATGCTCGATGGCCAGGTGATCGGGCGGCTCGATGAGGAAAAGCTCGACGAGATCGTTGCCGAGGTGCGCTCATGATCCCGCGTATCTACATTCCCGGCGATTCCGGCGCGCTGGCGCTGGGTGCCGAAAAAGTCGCCAAGGCGATCGCAAGTGAGCTTGCCGAACGCGGCATCGAAGCCAAGATCGTGCGCAACGGCTCGCGCGGGGCTTATTTCCTCGAACCGATGGTCGAAGTGGCGACCGCCAACGGCCGCGTCGCCTATGGACCGGTCAAGCCCTCCGACGTCAAAAGCCTGTTCGACGGCGGCTTCCTCACCGGCGGCCATCACAAGCGCTGGCTGGGCGCGCCTGACAAAATCCCCTTCCTGGCCAAGCAGACGCGGCTGACCTTCGCACGTTGCGGCGTCACGGATCCGCTTTCGCTCGAATCCTACAAGAAGCATGGCGGGTTGAATGGACTGACGAATGCGCTGGGACTGACGCCTGCCGCCATTGTCGCCCAAGTGACCGAATCCGGACTGCGCGGGCGCGGTGGCGCCGGCTTCCCGACCGGCATCAAGTGGAAGACGGTGCTCGATACGTCGGGCGACCGCAAATACATTGTCTGCAACGCCGACGAAGGCGACTCGGGCACCTTCGCCGACCGCATGATCATGGAGGGGGATCCCTTCGTGCTGATCGAAGGCATGACAATCGCCGGAATTGCCACGGGCGCGACCAAGGGTTTCGTCTATGTCCGCTCGGAATATCCGCATGCGGTGGCGGTGATGAACAAGGCCGTCGAGATCGCCCGCAAGGCCGGTGTTCTTGGCGCCAGCGTGCTGGGTTCGGCCTATGCTTTCGACATGGAGATCCGGGTTGGCGCAGGCGCCTATGTCTGCGGCGAGGAGACGGCGCTGCTGGACTCGCTCGAAGGCAAGCGTGGCATGGTCCGGGCAAAACCACCGCTGCCGGCTCACAAGGGGCTGTTCGGCAAGCCGACGGTGATCAACAACGTCATCTCGCTGGCCTCGGTGCCTGTCATCATGGACAAGGGTGCGACCTTCTACAAGGATTTCGGCATGGGCCGCTCGCGCGGCACGATTCCGATCCAGATCGCGGGCAATGTCAAATATGCCGGCCTGTTCGAAGCCGCTTTCGGCATGACGCTGGGCGAGATCGTCGACGAGATCGGCGGCGGCACGGCCACCGGGCGCCCGGTCAAGGCGGTGCAGGTCGGCGGACCTCTCGGCGCCTATTTCCCGCGCGCGCTGTTCGACACGCCATTCGATTATGAGGCCTTCGCGGCCAAGGACGGGCTGATCGGCCATGCCGGCATCGTGGTGTTCGACGACACCGCCGACATGCTGAAACAAGCGCGCTTCGCCATGGAGTTCTGCGCCATCGAAAGTTGCGGCAAGTGCACGCCGTGCCGCATCGGCTCGACGCGCGGCGTCGAGACCATCGACAGAATTGCCGCGGGCATCGAACCGGAGAAGAACCTCGCTCTGGTCACCGACCTCTGCAACACGATGAAGTTTGGTTCGCTCTGCGCACTGGGCGGCTTCACGCCCTACCCTGTCATGAGCTCGATCACCCATTTCCCCGACGACTTCAAGCCTGCGCCCGTGCGCGTGGCTGCTGAATAGGAGCTGGCAGATGAACATCAAGGCCGACTTCCCATTTCTCGTCGAAGAGATCGACTATGGAACCCCGGAATCGAAGGCGCAGAAGCGGGTCACGCTGAATGTCGACGGCCGCAGCATCACCGTCCCGGAAGGCACCTCGATCATGCGTGCCGCGATGGAAGGCGGGGTCGAGATCCCGAAGCTTTGCGCCACCGACATGCTGGACTCCTTCGGTTCGTGCCGTGTCTGCCTCGTCGAGATCGAAGGGCGCGGCGGCACGCCGGCATCCTGCACGACACCCGTCGGCGAGGGCATGGTGGTGCGTACGCAGACAGAGCGGCTCGACGCCATTCGCCGCGGCGTCATGGAACTCTACGTCTCCGACCATCCGACCGGCTGGAACGAAAAGGCCGGAACCGGCGCCAGCGAATTCGATGCGGTGGCGAAGTCGATCGGGCTGACCGAGAACCGCTACGGCATCGAGGGTCGCAACCACGTCAAGCCGGAAGACGGCGTGGCGCCCGGCCATGGCTCGCTGGCGGTCGATTATATCGCGCGCGACGAATCCAATCCCTATTTCACCTATGACGCCTCGCAATGCATCGTCTGCTCGCGCTGCGTGCGGGCCTGCGAGGAGGTCCAGGGTACCTTCGCGCTGACCATCGAGGGCCGTGGTTTCGAATCCAGGGTCTCGGCGGGCATGCATGAGGCATTCATCGATTCGGAATGCGTGTCCTGCGGTGCCTGCGTGCAGGCTTGTCCGACCGATGCGCTGCGCGAGAAGACGGTGCTTGCCAAGGGCCTGCCGGAACGCTCGGCTGTCACCACCTGCGCCTATTGCGGCGTCGGCTGTTCGTTCAAGGCCGAAGTGAAGGGCGACGAGGTTATTCGCATGATGCCCTACAAGGAGGGCAAGGCGAACCACGGCCATTCCTGCGTGAAGGGCCGTTTCGCCTATGGCTACGCCACCCACAAGGACCGCATCCTGTCGCCGATGATCCGCGAAAAGATCACAGATCCGTGGCGCGAAGTGAGCTGGGAAGAGGCGATCGCCCATACGGCGAAGGAATTCCGCCGCATCCAGTATCAGTACGGACGCACCGCGATCGGCGGCATCACCTCGTCGCGCTGCACCAACGAGGAAACCTACCTCGTCCAGAAGATGGTGCGGCAGGGCTTCCGCAACAACAATGTCGACACCTGCGCGCGCGTCTGCCATTCGCCAACGGGCTACGGGCTCGGCCAGACATATGGCACCTCGGCCGGCACGCAGGATTTCGACTCCGTCGATTACACCGACGTCGCCGTCGTCATCGGTGCCAATCCCGCCTCGGCCCACCCGGTATTCGCCTCGCGACTGAAGAAGCGGCTGCGCCAGGGCGCCAAGCTGATCGTGCTCGATCCGCGCCGCACCGAGATGGTCAAGTCGGCACATATCGAAGCGGATTATCACCTGCCGCTGAAGCCCGGCACCAATGTGGCCGTGCTGACGGCCCTGGCGCATGTCATCGTCACCGAAGGCCTGTTCGACGAAGCCTTCATCCGCGAACGCTGCGACTGGACGGAATTCCAGGATTGGGCATCCTTCGTCGCCTTGCCGGAAAACAGCCCCGAAACCGTCGGCAAGCTGTCCGGCGTCGATCCCGAACTTATCCGTGGTGCTGCGCGTCTCTACGCTACCGGCGGCAACGGCGCGATCTATTACGGCCTGGGCGTGACGGAACACAGTCAGGGCTCAACCACGGTGATGGCGATCGCCAACCTCGCCATGGCCACCGGCAATATCGGCCGGCCAGGCGTCGGCGTGAACCCGCTGCGCGGCCAGAACAATGTCCAGGGCTCCTGCGACATGGGCTCCTTCCCGCACGAACTGCCCGGCTATCGCCATATCTCCGGCGAAGCCGTGCGCGACATCTATGAGACCCTGTGGGGGGTGAAGCTGGACGACGAACCCGGCCTGCGCATCCCCAACATGCTGGACGCCGCCGTCGACGGCAGCTTCAAGGGCATCTACATCCAGGGCGAGGACATTCTGCAGTCCGATCCGGACACCAAGCATGTCGCCGCCGGCCTCGCCGCGATGGAATGCGTCGTCGTGCACGACCTCTTCCTCAACGAGACGGCGAACTACGCGCATGTCTTCCTGCCGGGCTCGACCTTCCTGGAGAAGGACGGCACCTTCACCAACGCGGAGCGCCGCATCAACATGGTGCGCAAGGTTCTTGAGCCGAAGGCGCGCTACGCAGATTGGGAGGCGACGCAGGAGCTTGCACGCGCGATCGGGCTGGACTGGAACTATCGGCATCCTTCCGAGATCATGGACGAGATCGCGATGACGACGCCAAGCTTCGCCGGCGTCTCCTTCGAATTGCTCGACCGCGTCGGATCCGTGCAATGGCCCTGCAACGAGAAAGCGCCGCTCGGCACCCCGATCATGCATATCGATGGGTTCGTGCGCGGCAAGGGCAAGTTCATCCGCACCGAATATGTGGCGACGGACGAAAGGACCGGACCGCGCTTCCCGCTGCTGCTCACCACCGGCCGCATTCTGTCGCAGTACAATGTCGGCGCGCAGACCAGGCGCACCGACAACATCATGTGGCACGCAGAGGACCGGCTGGAGATCCACCCGCACGACGCCGAGAATCGCGGACTGCGCGACGGCGACTGGGTCCGGCTGACCAGCCGCTCGGGCGAGACGACGTTGCGCGCGATGATCACGGACCGGGTGTCGCCCGGCGTCGTCTACACGACGTTCCATCATCCGGACACGCAGGCCAACGTGATCACCACCGATTTCTCCGACTGGGCGACCAACTGTCCGGAATACAAGGTGACGGCGGTGCAGGTCGGCGCCTCGAACGGGCCGTCTGAATGGCAGCGCGACTATGACGAGCAGGCCAAGCAGAGCCGTCGCATCGCGAAGCTGGAAGCGGCGGAATAGTCTTGAGCGCGCGCCGCAAAGCCACGACGCAGGTATCGCGGCTGGCGCGCCGCGCGGTCGGGACGACGGCTGCCGACCGCATGGTGCCGGAAGAGACGCCGGTGGCGTTCTCCTTTGCCGGCACCACGCACGCCGTGATGATGGCGAGCCCGGCCGATTTCGAGGATTTCGCGCTCGGTTTCTCGCTGACCGAAGGCATCATCGCCCTGCCCGACGAGATCGAGGCCATCGAGGTCGAGGATCATGGCGCCGGCATCGATATCCAGATCAGGCTGAAGGACACCGCCAACACGCGCTTCGAGGCGCGGCGCAGACGACTGGCCGGCCCGGTCGGCTGCGGGCTCTGCGGCATCGAATCGATCGAGGAAGCGATGCGCTCGGTCGACGAAGTCGGTGCGTCGAAACTTACACTTGATGCCGACGATATCGTTCGCTCGGTCAAGCTTCTGTCGAAAGTGCAGCCGCTTCACACCGAGACCGGAGCCGTGCACGCCGCCGGCTTCTATGTACCGGGCAAGGGCATCGTCATGGCGCGCGAGGATGTCGGCCGTCACAATGCGCTGGACAAGCTGGCCGGCGCGCTTGCCAGGGCCGGCATCGATGGCGCATCCGGTGCTGTCGTGGTGACGTCGCGGGTGTCGGTCGAAATGGTGCAGAAGACGGCGGCGATCGGCTCGGCCTTGATCATCGCCGTCTCGGCGCCGACCGCACTTGCCATCCGCACGGCGCAAGAGGCCGGCATGACGCTGGTGGCGCTGGTTCGCGGCGACGATTTTGATATTTTCACCCACCCCGGCCGGGTGGTTTGCGGAGTTGCCAAGCATGTCGCATGACGAAGAACACATCATGAGCACCCGCGAGAAGCTGGTGCGCATGGCAAACCAGATCGCCGATTTCTTCCACTCCAAGCCACGCGAGGAAGGCATTGCCGGCGTCGCAGAGCACATCAACAAGTTCTGGGAGCCGAGGATGCGGCTGCAACTGTTCCAAATGCTGGACGCCGGCACCGAGAACTTCAACGAGTTGGTGGTGGCCGCCTCCGTCAAGATCAAGCGGCCGATCACCCCGGCTGAAGCCGACCTCAAACTCGGGCTCAAGGCCTTCCCCGCCGACGTCGCCGCCTCGCAAAAGTAGCCGTCGAGTCTTGCCGGCCTATATTCGCTGTCGCTAGAGCGGGATGAAATTACGGTGAGTCGATAAGGGATTCCCAAATCGATTGGAATTTGATTCAACCTTCTGGCTGGAGCTGGAG